>VYDA01000285.1:0-10695 GCA_009843665.1 Caldilineaceae bacterium SB0675_bin_29
CCCCAGCAGCACCTCCGACGTGCCTCTGAACGCCCGATCGTCCCCCAGCCCATAGATGTTCGCGCAATCGAAAAGATTCACACCCAAATCCAGCGTAGCCGCCACCAGATTGCGTGCCTCCTTTTCGTCGTGCTGGCCCCGCAGCCCAAGCCCCAGCGCCACGCGCGAAACCTTTACGCCCGCGCTGCCGAAATTCACGTATTGCATCCCTCTCTCCTCGTGTTCGTAAGCGGATCCTGGACGTTCTCGGAAAACTCTCCCTCGCCGTGTACTCCCCGTTGTCCTGTTCCGCAGTATAAAGGTTCACTTTAGAAGATTCAACTGTCATACCATCTGTCAGTTCAATTCCTGACTTGGAACTGCCAAGGTGTGCTATGGTCGATTCGGCAGCCGTCAGCCCAAATTCCTATTCGACCTCACCGGAGATAAGAGACACCAAAATATTGACACCATTCGACTTTTTCGCTAGAATTCCCGCTTGATATTCATTCTTCAACCGCTACCTCACTCTGGCCGCAAGGGTTCGAAGTCGTGCCCGCGGCACAACAGAAAACTGAATCGTAACTCCCGATAAGCAGTCCGCCAATAGGCATCTATACATTCCATACTATCCAATTTTAAGGAGACAAGAAGAATGGAAAGCAAAGTAAGCCGACGTCAATTTCTCCGTATGGTTGGTGGCGCAGCCGGCGCTGTTGCCTTGGCCGCATGTGCCGCGCCTGCCGCCCCCGCGGCGGACGGCGGAGAAGCCATGTCCCAGGAGAAGATCGTCATCCGCTACGCTGGACTTGACGGTATGGGTGCCCGCGTCGAAGCATTTATGCTGCCGTGGGTCGAGGAAAACGGTTACGAACTCGAACGCGGCGCCTTCGGACAGCAGGAGTTGACCGACAAGATCATGCAGTCCGTCGCCACCGACACCTACCTGGCCGACATCTTCCAGTTCCCCAGCAACGCCCGCGCCGATGTCATCAACGCCGGCGCTCTGCAGGAGATCCCGACCGAGGTCCTGGAGGCCATCGACTTCGACGACGTCCTCCCCGGTATCGTCAATACCCTCTCATGGGAAGGCAAGATCTACGCCCTGCCCTACGACGGCGATATCCACTACTACTCATTCCGCAAGGATCTGTTCGCCAACGAGGACATCAACAGCCGCTTCAAGGACAGCTACGGCTTCGACCTCTCGCCCGACACAGGCGCCGTCACCTGGGATCAGTGGCGCAACATCTGTGAATTTTTCACCGGCTGGGACTGGAACGAAAACGGTGAGGACGATGACTTCGGCGCTGCCTGCATGACTAAGCGCGGCGATACTCTCTGGTGGGGCTTTAACTCTCGCGCCACCGCCTACGCCAAGCATCCCGATGACGATGCCTACTTCATCGACCTCGACACCGGCGAAGCCCGACTCAACAATCCCGGCTTCGTCCGCGCCCTGACCGAATGGGTCGAAGAGATGCAGAACTGGGCGCCTCCCGGCGGCACCAACTTCACCTACGGTGATTCCCTCAACGCCATGAACGGCGGCCGCGTCGCCCAGACCTACAACTGGGACGCCGTCACCAGCGCCACCTCGCCCGAGACCTCTGTCATCCAGGGCCTGCAGGGCTACAACATCCTTCCGGGCTCACACGAAGTCTTCAACTCCAAGTCCGGCGAATGGGACTACTTCGACATTCCCAGCCATGCGCCATTCCACGCCTTCGGCGGCTGGGTCATCGCCGTATCCGCCCAGGTCGACGAACTGGCCTATGACGCCGTCTGGGGCTTCGTCACCCACCTGACCAAGCCCGAAAGCGGCCTGGCATTCGTCACCGACCTTACAGGCGCCAGCCCCTACCGCTTCAGCCAGATGGAAGCGGTCGAAGAGTTCGCCACCGGCCCGCTGCAGTTGGGCGAAGAAGTGGCGATGGACTATCTGAACGCCGCCCGCGAAACCCTCGACCACCCCAACGCCGTCACCGACCAGGCCTTCGGCGGCTGGGTGCAGTATCGCGACGCGCTCGAACTGGGCGTCTCCAAGGCGCTGGCCAACGAGCTTCCGCCTCAGGATGCCCTGGACGAGGTCGCGGCAGCTTTCAACGAAATTAGCGAACGCATGGGCGGCCTCCAGCACCAGGCCGAACTGTACGCCCGCACACTGGGCAAGTAACCGCAGATTGCAACGTCAGTGGCCAGCGACCGGGCAGGCTCTTCGCCGCCGGTCGTTGGCCGCTGATTACCTCTCTTCTCTATACATATCGGTGTAACGGTCAGGCCAGCCAGGCATCCAACGCACAAATGGCAACTGAACCCCAAATCTACCCTTCAAAACGATTTCGCTTCGAAATCAAGGACAACCTCTGGAAGTGGATCTTCCTGGTGCCCGCAGTTGCCATTATCCTTATCTTGCTGGCTGTCCCCGTGCTGTGGACCCTCTACGCTGCCTTTACGGACCTGCATCTCTACCGCATCGGGGATTTCGACACGAAATTCGTCGGGCTGGCCAATTTCGAGAAACTGCTGAGCAACCGCTCCTTCTGGCGCACTGCCCGCAATACCGTCGTCTTCATGCTTGGTGTTGTGCCCGCGCAGCTCATCATCGGCCTGACCGTCGCCCTGGCGCTGAACAACATTACTCGCGGCCAGAAATTGTTTCGTACCTGGTTTCTGATGCCTCTCATGGTCAGTCCGGTCGTCGTATCCTTTATCGTTGGCCGCATGCTGTTCCAGGAAGACATCGGCCCCATCAATGACATCCTGCGCAGCTTTGGATTCGAAGGCGTCCCCTGGCTGACGAGCCCCACCTGGGCGATGGTCGCGCTGATGGCGATCGACGTCTGGCAGTGGAGTTCCTTCATGATCCTGATGCTGTTGGCCGCGCTCCAGGGGGTGCCGCCCGACCTGCACGAGGCCGCCCGCGTCGATGGCGCCAATCAGCTGCAGGCGTTCTGGCGCATCACAGTGCCCCTGATCATGCCCATTACCATGACCGCGCTCCTGATCCGTATTATCGATGCCTTCAAAGTCGTGGAAATTATCATGGTGCTGACCGGCGGGGGGCCGGGGCAGGCCACCGAATCGGTGACGCTCGCCATCTATCGCACCGGGGTCAAGGGAGGCGACCTGGCCTTTGGCAGCAGCCAGGCCTACTTTCTGCTGATTGTGCTGATGATCTTCGGCGGGGCATACCTTTTTCTGACTAGACGAGCGATGGGGAAGGACTGATGGGACTAGCCGCACAAAAACGGGTTCGCACGATCATATCCTACTGCATTCTGGGCTTCTGGTCCTTTATCCTCCTCTTCCCCATGTACTGGGTGGTGATCACCTCTTTCAAGAACGCCATTGACATGTCGATCAAAGCGACCTACATGCCCTTTATCGACTTTCAACCCGGCCTTCACGCCTGGCGCTACCTCTTCGTCGACCGCCTCACCTGGTTCCTCGATCCCTTTATGAACAGCGTGCTCGTCGCCTTCATCTCGTCGACGGTCGCTCTGGTTATCGGTTCCAGCGCCGGCTACGCCCTCGCCCGCTTCGATTACGGGGGCCGCAACAACTCAATCGTTCTCGGCTTCATGTCCCAGCGTATGTTCCCCGGCGCGCTCTTCATTCTCGCCTTCCTCGTGATGTTCCGCGAACTGGGCCTTCTCGACACGCGGCTGGCCCTGATCATCGTCTACAGCAGTGGCGCCATTCCCTTCATCGTCTGGGTGATGCGCGACTTCTTCGAAGGACTTCCGGTGGAAATCGAGGAAAGTGCAATGATCGACGGCGCCAACCGTCTCGGTGTCCTCTTCCGAATCGCCATGCCCTTGGCCGCGCCCGGACTGGTGGCCGTCTTCGTACTCTCCCTCATCGGCGCCTGGAACGAGTACCTCGTCGCCCTCACTTTGACCTTCCGTGAAGCCATCACCATTCCCCTCTTCATGACCATGCAGGTCAGTCAGACCGGTTACACCGAATGGTGGAATATGAGCGCCATTTCACTCGTGAGCGTCATCCCAGTCGTCGCAGCCGGCATGGCTCTGGAGAAATATATCACCGGCGGCCTGACCTTTGGCGCGCTCAAGGGCTAACGCGGCTGCACTTAGCCGTCAGCCAGCCGCATTACCGCGATTCCTCTCTTCTGCGCCTTCGACCCACCCATAAACGCACCAGCCAGATCAGGACAGCCAGCGGAATCAGAAAGACCAGGAGCAGCGGAGTCAAGTACAATACTGCCCAGATCAGCGCTGTCAGCAACCCTTGTAACGTCGCCACCAGCGCCCGCAACGCATTTCGTACTGGTCCGCTCGCGCTCCAGGGTTCCTCCACGATCGGCCGGAAAACGCTGTCCGGGATCAACTCAACCCAGATCGTCGAGAAATCGATCTGATTGTCCAGCAGGTTCTTGCGTCCCTGCAGCGTTTCGATCTCTCCCCGGATCTGCGTCAAGCTGCGGTGGACCGCCAGAATGTCCTCTACCTTGGCATTGGGGCTCTCACGCACCTCCGTTAGCAGGGCCAGCAACTCCGTCTCGGTTGCCCGCAGGTTGCGCAGCTGCGCATCGAGGTCACTGTACTGGTCCGTGACATCCTGTCTGTTTACATTCAGGTAATTCACATCCGTGGCCAGCGCCTGCAACAGGTCCAGCGCCTCCTCCAATCCCGCTGAAGGCACACGGAGCGTTAACGAGCCGCGCAAAACGTCCGACTCGTACCTCCCCTTGGACAGATCCATGTCGGCCACATACCCGCCCAGATCCGTAACGATCTGCTCGACTCCAGACAGGGCCGTCGCCGCATCGGCTACAATCAGGGAAATGTTAGCATTAGCGATGACCTGGCGTGGCTCCCCCGCGCCATCAGTTGCCTGCTGCCCCGCGGCAGCCTCTGCGTCTGCCATGGCGGGCTCGCTCATCGCTGCCGATTCAGAAAAGGCCATATCCGCAGCGCCGGCACCGCAGCCTGCAAAAGCAATCCCCAAGAGAAACAAAACGATCGGAATGGTAAATCGTATTCGTCCCACTGAACTCACTCCTTCAATCTCAACATCACGCAATGAGCCTGGAATATAGGACGAACTCCTCCCCCCCTTTGTTCCCGTAACGACCGATTGATTCCCCTGGGTCTGCCTTTTATCCGCCGAACTTGTCAGAAGGAACCCCTCGTACCCCGGGGTCCGCCACAAACAGTCCGCCCGCATGAGGTTGTTCCGCCTTCTCTGCGCCGCTCATTCGGAAGGAAGCGCTTGTAATGTAGAGTTGGTCCAGATTCGGCCCACCGAATGCGCAGGCAGTTATGGCTGACGTCGGCAGTTCCACCTCCGCCAACACGGCTGAGGTATCCGGATTCCAGCGCCGTACACGGCTGGCCCCGTAGTGCGCCACCCACAGCATCCCTTCCTCGTCTATCGTGAAGCCGTCGGCAAAGCCTACATCTTCGGAGAATTCGATGATGAGGCGCTCATTCTGGATACCGCCCGTTTCAACATCGTAGTCATAAGCCCGGATCGCGAAATCGAGCGAATCGGTGTAATACATCGTCTTTACGTCCAGGCTCCAGATGATGCCGTTCGAAATCGCGATATCTTCGATCATCCTGTGAACGCTGTGGTCGGTATCCATTCGGTAGACGCTCCCCTGGTCCGACTGGTCTTCATAGGCCATTGTGCCGGCCCAGAAACGGCCTCCGGGATCGCACTTGCCGTCATTGAAACGGTTCCCCGGCAGATGGGACTCAGGATCGGCAAGCATGTCCAGTGCCCCGTTCTCGGGGTCAAAGGCGGCGAAGCCGTCCTTCAGGGCCAGCATCAACCCACCGGACGCCCGTTGAACAACCGTCCCCACGTGCTGCCCCACGTCCCATTCTCTGTTGGCCCCCGTTGCCGGGTCATAGGCATACAGTTTGCTCGACATGATATCCACCCACCACAGCACATTGGCATCAGCGTCCCAAATCGGGCCTTCACCAACGAGTGCATGGGCATCGATAAGAAGATCGGCACTGATTGTCATACGATTTCTCCTTCGGGTATTGCGTCACATTTTCCTATGGACTTCCGATAGAATGAGAACCGAAAACTCGAATGTCACCCAGTTCAAAGCAGTCTATGTCTGGGTGGACTTGGCCCTGGCGTCGCCTTCCCCATAGGCGGTAAAACCCTCGTCCACCTCAACAACTCGACCAGGCCTGCCCTCCTCAGCAGAACGGATGGTGGCTAACGTGCAGCGAACCGCATGTACACCATCTTCGCCGCCGTAACGTAGCGGTTGATCATGGCGTATCGCTTCGAGCAAGTGATGGACCTGATTGACATGGCCTTGCCCGTAATAGCTGATCTCCGAATCCCACACGCGGTCTGGCTTCTCATCGAAGCGGAAGCAGACTGTCTCCCGTCCCGCCCGGTGCAGAATCAGATGCTGCTGTCTTCCCTCCCACAGCAAGTTGTGCCCACCTTCTCCTAATACCTCAATCATACCCGTTTCGCCGACCACAGTTGTGCTCAGGCCATGCATCATGTCGTACTTGCCGTTGAGCGGGTCCGCCCGCATCCACACGCCCTGCCGCTCCTTGTCCGCGTATCGCCACGTAATGATAGGTATGTCCAACTCTTCAGTGGCGTATGGGTCGTGGGAGGCGCCCGCCCTGCGTCCCCCTCGGTTTCCCGCCGCAACCACTGCATGGATTTCGTCTATCGTCGCGTCCTCCATCAGATACTCGGCTGTGGCAAAGAAATGAACCGCATGATCAAACATCCACGGATAGCGCCCTCCCCCGGACTGCTCGCCGTCCAGCCGCCACGCGCGCGCCGCTGCGCTGAGATGCAGTTCGTGGTCCGCCCGCCGCCGCCAGGCGCCGTGTCTCTGCCGAATCTGCAGGGGCCGGCCGATTGCGCCATCCATGATGAGCGCACGCGCCTTCATGTGCGAAGTGAGAAACACATACGTCTCGCCAACCAGCAGCTTGACGTCGGCGTTCTTCACCTCACGCACCGCATCCATCCCCTCTGCCACGCTGCGGCAAAACGGTTTCTCGCAGTGGATATGTTTGCCCGCCTGCGCAGCCTGCCGCGTCATCCTCGCGTGCAAGAAAGTAGGCGTCGCGATATCGATGACCTGTACGTCGCGGTCGTCCAGTAAATCTGAATAGGACGTATATACGCGTTCGACGCCGTACCGCTCGCCGAATGCCGCGGCCCGCCCGCCGTCAGTGTCACAGACGGCCAGTATTTTCGCAGAAGGGTGGCTCAGGTATCCCTGGATATGAGCAGTTGCCGCCAGCCCTAGCCCCACAATCCCAACGCCTATTCTGTCGTTCATGTCCTGTACCCTTGCAAGCATGAACCGGTTGGAGTAAGAGAAAAGGCAGAGCGGACGCGACTGTGTTCAATCCTCAAAACGCGGCAGGACCTCTTGGATGAACAGCTCCGTACCTGCAGTTTCCGGGAAATCGGCAATACGGATCTGGAACAGCGTTACGCCCAGATCGACATAGGCCTGCAATTGCGCCGCCACTTGGTCCGGTGTGCCCACGAGGGCGCCTCTGCCCCCCAGCGCGTAAGGTGACGCCTCGCCCTGCTGGCGGGCCACGTCCTCCGAAACATGGACCGCTATCGGGGGCAATGCACTCGTCTTGCGTATCTCGTCATAGTTTCGGTCCACCGCCTCACAGTGTTCTCGCAACACACGCAGCTTGTGCGCATAAATCTCAGGCGTCCCGCCCGGCAGATTCCACCAGTCCGCGTGCTTGGCTACCACCCGCAACGTCAACTGCTCGCCGCCCCCGCCGACCATGATCGGCGGCAGCGGACTCGGCCGCGGATGACAATATGCGTTATCGATGCGATAGTGGCGCCCTTCGTAGCTGGCTGGCGACTCCGTCCATAACAACTTTACGATCTCAATCGTCTCCTCCAACTGCCGAATCCTTGCTGCCGGTCGGGCGAATGGCCAGTTGTAGGCGTCGTACTCCTCCTCCAGCCAGCCGGCACCGATCCCGAAAATGTGGCGCCCGCCCGTCAGCCACTGGAGGGAAGCAGCCATTTTGGCCATCAACGCCGGATTCCGGTAGGACTGGCAATAGACCAGACTGCCCCAGTCATAGCTCGGATAGAGGGCAGCGAAAAAGGCCAGTGTCGTCGCCACTTCGGTGGCAGGCGTATCTCTCGGCACAAAGGTCCCCCATGGGTGCACATGATCGTCCACCCAAACCGATGTCAAATGGCCGTCCATCAACTGAAGGTGTGTATGCATCTGCTCCAGAAAAGTGTCGGCATCGGCTCCATCCGTCGGGAAGGATGGCGCGTGCCAGCCAAATTCTACTGATTGCATTACGTTGGCTCCTTATATCGAGTCGGCCGCTCGTCAGTCGTCCACTGTTTCTGATGAAATCAGCCCAGCGGCAATGATGAGTCCGTTGCAGTCCACTTTCAACAGCGAGGAGTGTCGATAAACTGGATGTTGGTCTGCCGGTAAGTTTGGAGAGAATTGACCATGCAAGTATAGCTGTCCCTGACACCGGTCGCAACTGCCTTGCCATTGTGAGCCCTATTGCTCGCCCGCACCTTCCTTAGGGAATCACCCCCTTTGTTTTCGATTTTTGTGGCGTGTTATACTCCCTACGTATTGTCGCCCGGTGCGCTTTCTACCTGTCTGTGAGCACGATGTGAACACCGCCAACCGTTTACTTCCCCGTATTCAGTGGACATTCCTGGGGCTACCCCTCCTCCTGCTGTCCGTCGCGCTGGTCGCAGCTTGCGAACCCTCACCAACGGTGAATGTGCTCGGTTACATGCTCGAACAGCGCCAGGGAGGCCCGGTTGAATCTGCCCCGTCCGTCGCCACGGGCAGCCTTTCCGGCCAGGTGCTGTATGCAGGTGAGCCCGTGGAAGATGCCGCCGTAATCGTTGCCACGCGAACTGGTACACCCTATGCCGCACGCACAGACGAGTCCGGGCACTATCGCATTGACAACATCCCAGCTGGCCGGTATGTGCCCGCGGCTGTCGCCCCAGGATTTGAAGAGACCGCCCTCAGCGGAGCATTCGACCTCCCCTATCCTGTCACAGTGCAGGCAACCCAAACGACCCAGGTACCCGCGCTCGTCCTGCGCCGTCACCGACCTCGCCCATTGCCCGCCCCCTTGCCGGAGGCCGCAGATCTCTGGTCGAGCGAACCGGTCACGAAGACGGCTCCATTTCCCGCGGGCGCAATCGCCTGGGAACGCGCGTACGCTTTCACACGCGCAGGTGCTCGAATCATTTCCCTTCGGCTCTACCGTCCCTTCCCCGATTCCGGCGCGAGGCTGCCTCTCTTATTCGGTCTCTTTCCCGGGTGGGTCGACGACTGGGCGCCGGTAAACGTGGCCCTGGCTGATGCCGGCTATACGGTACTTGCGCTGTCCCCGACCGGCGCGTGGGGATTGGATGTGGCTGCCCATGCCGAGGACGCCCGCCTCGCGCTGGCACTGGCCCGCGACGGTCACCTGGGCGTCGATCTGGCCGGCGTGCCTGCGGTGGCCTTAGGGGGCAGCTTCAGCAGCGCTATGGTCAACCGGTTACTGCGGGATGAGCGGGATCAGTTCGTCGCCTGGCTGACCCTGGGAGGTGTCAGCAACGCCTTCACCGGCAGCGCAGACTTCTATGCCAAACGCCTGACCTTTCCCGAAAGATTCCAATACTTGATCCCTGCAATGGGCCCGGCAAATCTCTATCCCCTGCCCTTCCTTTACTTCTCGCCGGTCTACACCGCCTCCCAACTGCCGCCGACAATGATCATTCACACCGATGTCGACCGCATCATTCCAATCACCCAGGCATACGAACTGGAACAGGCGCTGCGCGACGCGGGCGTATATGTCGAGGTCCTATACTATGAAGACGTGAGCCATTATCTCCAGATAGGCGAAGACATGACCGAGTCCGGCGAAGAGATGTTCTGGCAGGTGCTTGAATTCCTGGAATCCCAGACAGGGAGCCGTGAGGAGTGACGTAAAGGAACTTTCAGTTCGCCTCTCTTCGTCCTCACTGGATTCTGTGGGATTTGCTGCGAATGAACTATAGTAGCTCTAAGTGATCCAGTATGGCTGACCGATCTCGAATAGTGAACCGTCAGTTCGCTCCTGGCACCGCAAAGGGCAATCCGAAATATTTGCCGTCATTAGATTTCGCCCCCGATAACTGTCATCGGCGACATTCCCACATGGACGGCAGGAGTCTGGGACCGGATCGATTTGGAGGAACCGATGAGCGTTAAGACAGCTGTATCAGTGAGTGACCGCGACTATCAGGCCCTGACCTCCGGTGCAGCAGTCCAGCCCCGGCCTGATTTTGGCGTCCTGCGCCTGAAAGACCGCGACCGGGTCGATTTTCTCCAGAGAATGACAACCAACGACATCGACTGTCTCCAGCCGGGGCAAGCCGCGGTGACCATTCTTACCAGCCCCATGGCGCGCATCGACGCCGTCTTCTCCGTCCTCTGCCGCCAGGACGACCTCTTGCTACTGGCGTCTGAAGGACAGGCAGGTGACCTGCGGCAGCGGCTGCAGAGCCAGATTTTCTTCATGGACAAGGTGACCGTCACCGACGACAGCGCCGAATTGGGCCGTCTGCGCCTTCTTGGTCAGACGGCGGCGGACCTGCTGCAGTCTGTCTGTTTGCCAAAACAGGAGGCCGATGACCAATTCCTAGAAAATGATGGCGTTACAGTCCTCCGGCAAGATCGCTATG
>VYDA01000285.1:10705-11474 GCA_009843665.1 Caldilineaceae bacterium SB0675_bin_29
GACCTCCCCGGCTTTGAGATCATAGCATCTGTCGACGCAGTGGTCGCGCTCCAGGAGCGGCTTGCTGGCGCCGGTGCCGTCATTCTTGCCGGCAATGACAGCTACGAAGCCCGCCGCGTCGCGTTGGGGCGTCCGCTTCCCGGAAAGGAACTGACTGACGCTTTTACGCCGTTGGAAACGGGCATGGCTTGGGTGTGCGCCGAGAACAAGGGTTGCTATACTGGCCAGGAAATCATCGCCCGTCAGCTCACCTACGACAAGGTAACTCGATCACTGGTCCGTCTTCGTAGCGAGATGCCTCTGCCTGAGGGCGCGACCGTCAGCGTAAACAAACGCTCTGTCGGTACAATCACGAGTTGTGCTCACGGCCCGTCAGCCGGCCCGGCCGCGCTGGCAGTACTGAAGCGGCCCCACAATGTCGAAGGTGCCGAGGTCACGGTTGAGGGTATTGCTGCATACGTCGAACAGATTTCTCTGCTCTCGATTTGAGTGGCTGCTGCTGGCCATGAGTACCATCCTTCCTGGAGATTCCAGGATCTGAGCGAGTAGCTGGCCAACTGGAGCCAGCCGTTTTCTATCTGGCGTTTCTCTATGCACTCCCCACCTTGGCGTCTGATAATTGAGGAGTCGCCCCGCTCCGGCGCAGCCAACATGGCTGTTGACGAGTCGATCGCCGAGGCTGCCGCCGGCGGCGATGTTCCGCCCACCCTGCGTTTCTACCGTTGGCAAAGTCCCACCGTCAGCCTGGGACGCTTTCAAAAGATAGCCG
>VYDA01000198.1 GCA_009843665.1 Caldilineaceae bacterium SB0675_bin_29
CGCTGTATGCAGATGACACTCTGGCGCCCCGCCTGTTGTCCTCACTTCGCGAATTCAAGCGGCGCAAAGACTGGTTTATAGAGAACAGACCGCGATTGGCAACGACCATAAGCAGAACCGACGCCCCGGGCGTGGGTGAGCGATTCCTAACCTCGCTGCTGACGCGAGATAAGTTAGAGAGCATATTGCGCTATTTGCTGGACGAGGAGGAGTTTCTTTCGCCATACGGAATCCGCTCGCTTTCCAAAGTTCATGAGAAGCACCCATATCATGTCCACATCGGTGACCGGACGTTCGAGATTCAGTATGAGCCGGCGGAATCGCGCTCCGGAATGTACGGCGGCAACTCAAACTGGCGCGGTCCGGTCTGGTTCCCCATCAACTTCCTGATAGTCGAGAGCTTGCAGCGTTTTCATCACTACTATGGGGACTCACTGAAAGTGGAATGCCCGACGGGTTCAGGTGTCCTCATGACGCTGGACGAAGTCGCCGGAGAACTATCCCGGCGGCTGATTCGGCTTTTCTTACGCAATGAGTCGGGCGGGCGCCCATTCAATGGGGACACGCCAAAGTTTCAGGAAGACCCCCACTGGCGGGACCACATTCTGTTTCATGAGTACTTCAACGGTGACGACGGGACCGGCTTGGGGGCCAGCCATCAAACGGGCTGGACGGGCCTGGTTGCAAAGCTTCTGCAGCAGTCGGGTGGCATGTGATGGGTGAACAGTCCAGTTGGACTGCACTTGAAAATCGAAGCACTCATTCTTAGAAGATTCGCAGAAAGGGAAAGAGAAAATGAAACTGGCGACGTATGTTGGACATGCCGGAGAGCGGGTCGGCGCCGTGGATGGGGACCACATTTACGATTTACGGGGCGCCATGGAGGCGTGCCGTCTCGGAGACCCTAATACGGTCGCGGACATGGTTACTCTTCTGGCGGCCGGCGAGGCCGGGATGGAGGGCGTTCGCGCTTCGTCTGAATGGGCCAGGAATAAGAACGGGCCGGAGCTGAAGATTCCTCTTCACAGTGTTACGCTGCGCGCGCCGCTGCCCAGTCCCGGCAAGCTGATGTGCCTGGCTGGAAACTACGCCAGCCATATTGAAGAAGGCGGCGGATCCTACATAGGCAAGGAAAAAATGATACCGCGCTTCTTTATCAAGCCTACTTCGTCGGTCACGGCGACGAAGCAGCCGATCCGCATTCCGGCTTCGACCGGTTTCGCTGACTGGGAGTTGGAGCTGGCCGTCGTCGTTGGCAAGCCCGGCCGCGATCTGACACCGGCACAGGCGGAAGAGCATATCATGGGCTACACCGTCTTTAACGATATATCGGCACGGGAACTGACCTTCCGCAATGAACTGCCGGAGCAGGAGGGGGACTGGTACTTTGACTGGCTGGTGGGCAAGTGGCTGGACACGTTCGGGCCGATGGGGCCGTGGATCACCACGCGTGACGAGATCGCTCATCCCGACCGTCTGCGCATGCGACTGTGGCAAAACGATACGCTCCATCAGGACGCCAGTACGGGCCAGATGATCTTCTCGCCGGCGGAAGCGCTTTCGTTCGTATCGCAGTTCGTCACGCTGGAGCCGGGCGATCTGCTGAGTACAGGCACACCCTCCGGTGTGGGCCACGCCAAGAAGGTGCGGTTGGAGCCTGGCGACCGCATCAAGGGGGAGATCGAGGGCCTGGGCGTCCTCGAGAATACGGTCGAAGCGCTCTGAGGCCGGGACGCCGATCTGAATTGGGTCGTGAATGAGGGCTATGCCGGGTCTTTCGACTCAGGGAGGGTAGCGATGCCCTGCACTTGTTGCGAACCGCCGAATTCCGGTGACTATGAAGGGATGTTCGATAGGGAGTGGGCATCCAGGGAGGCCGACGCCTATGTCCGAAATGGTCTAGAGGCACGGGCCGAGCGGCTCATAGCCTATTTGCTGGAGAACTGTACAGGGCCGCTGCGTGTATTGGATGTTGGCAGCGGTGCCGGCGGCGTACATCATGAGCTGCTGCGCCGCGGCCTTGCCGAAAGCGCGGTCGCGGTGGAGGCATCGTCAGCGTACATCGCCGCGGCGCGTGAGATCGGTGAGCGGCTGGGCCAGGAGAACAGGGTGCACTATGTCCACGGCGATTTCACCGCCGCGGCCGCCGTGGTCAGTTCAGCCGATGCCGTGATCCTGGACCGTGTAATCTGCTGCTATCCGCATCTTGCACAGCTGCTGGGGGCCTCAGCGAGAAAGGCCGAGCGCTATCTGGCCCTGAGCTATCCGCGCGAGCGATGGTGGGTCCGCCTGGCGTTCGGCCTGTTCAACGTGTACCTCAAGATAAAGCGCAAAGATTTCCGGACATTTGTCCATCCTCATAGCGAAGTACATTCGATCGCGGAGCGGGATGGGTTGGAGCCGGTCCATGCGGAAACGGAAGGGTTCTGGCAGATCACCGTGTATGAAAGGGTCAGTGCCCGTTCAAACGTTTAGGCCCTCCCCTCTTGTCTCCCTCTCTTTCTGTCCCTTATAGATGACCTTGAGCCTGGCCAATGATATCGAGGCCCACGAGGTCGCTCCATGCCTGCAGCAACTGCCTGGCTACGGGGCCGACTGTTCCGTCGCCTACGGGAAGGCCGTTGAATTTTGTCGCTGGCATGATGCAGTAGGGCGTACTGGTAAAGAAGGCCTCGTCGGCGGTGTAGATGTCGTAGGGCGGGAAGTCGGTTATCTGCGTGGGGATGCCGACGACGCCGGCCAATTCAAGGACGGTCTCGCGGGAGATACCGGCGAGGGCGCCGCGGGCATGGGGCGTCTTGAGTACGCCATCGGTCCAGATGAAGAAGTTGCCACCCTTGTTTTCGGTAACATTTCCGTCCGTATCCAGAATAACGCTCTGCGCCTGCGGGTCGACCAATTTGACCTCGGCTTCGGCGAGGGTATAGGCGAGGCGGCTGCGGTTCTTGATGCGGGCGTCGAGCGACTGCGTGGGAATGGCCCGGCTGAAGGGTGTGACCGCGTGGCAGCCTTCGGTGTAGAAGCCGGCCCAGTCGCGCAGGATCATGGGCGCGGTATTGATGATTACTGTGGCGGGGGAGCGCTGCAGGGTGGGGTCGGCAGCGGCGGCGCCCATGCCGCGGGAGATGTTGTGAACGATCCAGACATCTTCATGCGGCGGGACGTGCGGCAGATTTGTCTCCAGTACCTCCAGGGTGACGGCGGTCATCTCGTCGGGCGTCATCCCGGCATTGATACGGCTTACCTTCAAAGACTTGTAGAGGCGCTGGATGTGCCGCTTCAGCTTGAAGGGTCGGTGGCCGAAGGTACGCGTCGATTCGGTGACGGTATCTCCCAGAGTGACGGCCGTATCGAAGACGGAGATTTTGGCCTGGTCCGGCGGGAACATCTCGCCGCTGATGTAGACGAGATGTTTACTGGCGTCGTGTTCCATTCCTGCTCCTCCCCTTTCCCATAGTCTTCAGATTCAAGACAGCGGAGCCAGTTGCTGGCTCCGCTGTCCAGTTACGGTTTCAGTCTTCAAGGCGGACGGGTCGCAGGTCTCTGTTGCCATTGTGAGAACCGACAGAGGCGCCCGCGCCCGAGATGCGTAATTCTTACTCGTTGATGAACCACTGCGCCGGGATGGTGGGCGTCCACTCACCGGAGATCGACCAGGTTACGACATTGCGCAGGCGGTTGTTCACGTGGGTCAGCTGGCCGAACTTGGGATCGTCAACGACGAGACCGATCGACCAGATGTTGTCCATGTGGATCTCAAAGACTTCCCTCATGAGTGCATTGCGCGTATCCTCGTCAGGTTCACCCAGGATCTGGTCGCGCAGCACGCGCAGCTGCTTCACGTCATCGGGCGGCTCCACGCCTTCGGCGCCGTCCGTGTCCAGCCAGGCGGCCCAGTCACGGGCCCATTGCCAGCCGCGCATGGCGAAGGTATTGGCGTTCAACGTCGGGTGGACCGGGCCGCCGCCGAAGTGGCCGCCGCGGGCAGAGACGTCGTGCTCGCCGGCGTTGTGCCGCGTGTACCAGAGTTGGCCGGCCTCAGGCGTAACGGTCGCATTAATGCCGACCTCTGCCCAGTAGCCCTTGACCAGTTCCATCAGCTCAGGCGATTCTGCAGGCCAGGAGGTCGTGGCGGAGATGTGCAACACCAGCTCTTCGCCGGTCGGCCCCAACCGGAAGCCCTCGTCGTCGCGCTCTGTCAGGCCCAGATCGTCAAGCATCTGGTTGGCGAGATCAGGATCATGCTGCGTCCAAGACTGGAACAGTTCATCTTCTCCGTGATAGGGCGGCCCCCGCAGCGGTGCAATCTGGGAAGCGAAGACGCCGCCCTTGTAGACCAGTTTAATGATCTCATCGCGGTTTATCGCCACGGAGAGGGCATGACGGAAGCTTTTCTCGTTGTAGAGCTGACGCTTGGCATCATCCTCGGTGGTGTAGTTGAACATGATGTTGCCGTAGGCGTTGGGCATCCAGTTGGCATAGGCGAAACGGAAGTTACCGCTTTCCCTGTTTTCAGCCAGAACCGGGATGTTGGCAGTGCCCAAGCCGCGTACAAAGTCCAGTTCGCCAGCAATCGTCTTGAGTAACGCGGCTTCGGCGTCGGCTACACGAATCTCATGTACTTCGCCGATGTATGGCAACTGGTTGCCGGCGGTGTCCACTTTCCAGAAGTAAGGGTTGCGGACATACACTTCGACGGGATTCGGCGGCTCTGTGGTCGGAAGCCAGGCGGCCAGGCTCGGCTTGCCGATGGCAATTGACCGGTTATTGTGTCCGAAGAGGTCCATCCAGGTGTCGAAGCCACCCTCCTCCATCATGGCATCAATCTCGGACGCTTCAGCATAGTCCGGATGGAATTTGGAAAGGAAGTGCTTCGGGCTGGTGGTCGGCCCGGAGCGCGGCCCGCCCCAACTGCCCAGGTAGGTCGTAAAGAGGGCGTAGGGCTTGGCGAATGAGAACTGGATGGTGAAGTCGTCGACCATGGCGAGTTCGGCCATTACACCGCCGCGGCTCAGTAGAGTAGAGGGTGACGGTGTCAGTTCTTCGTTGAGAATAATATCATCCCACCAGAACATCACGTCGTTGGCGGTGAAGGGTTCACCGTCGCTCCACTTGATTCCCTTGCGGAGGTTGAGGGTGAGCTGCGTATGGTCGTCGTTCCAGGACCAGCTTTCGGCCACGTTGGGAACGATAACGCCCTTTGGTGAGTGAAGCGTCAGCGGCTCGACCATCCACCACCATCCCATCTCACCATGAGGGTATTGACCGGTGACGGTCTTGCGCAAGATGCCACCGTACTTTCCAACGGCCTCCTCGGGCTTGATAACGATGGGGTTGATTGGCAACCGCTCCTCGACCGGCTCCAGCTCGCCACTCGCCACCAGTTCGTCGAGTTCGGGCGCCTGCTGATATGAGTCGACGCCCCCGGCGTCCGCCGGTGTGTTGTAGACTTCGCTCTGTACCTCGCGCTCGCCGGCGCCGGCGGGCGGGTCGGTCAGAACTGGGCCCGTAATCGTGGCGGACTCTGCCGCGGGGGCTTCCTCTGCGGCGGGCGCAGCTTCTTCGACTGCGGGCTCGGCGTCATCGCTTGCGGCCGGCGAGTCGGCGGCGCCGCAGGCAGCCAATAGCAGCGACAGAATGATCAGGAAGGGAAGCAGCTTCGAGACACCCTTCCTCAGCCTTTTACCAGTGCGCGCGGTACGGCATCGAGTAGAAAGAATTGGGGATTCCACGGTTTTTCTCCTTCTGCGAAAAAGACTATGTCATGGATGAAAGACTACGCATGCGATACTCGGGATTTCTCGATGTAGGGCACCTCCTGATAGATGAACGATCTTGCATAGCAGACGTCTCGCCGGCCCTGATTGCGTGACAAACGGGACGTCTCGCTTGCAGCATAACGGATGAGTCATTGCACAGTGCTGCGCACCCCTTGCAGATCCAGTTCCTCGGCGAAGTGACAGCGTACATAGTGGGGCTGATTGCCGTTCGCTCCGGCCAGATCGACCAGTTGGGGCTCTTCTACACGGCAGACGTCCTGCACATAAGGGCAGCGTGGATGGAACGTGCAACCGGGAGGCACATTGGCCGGGTCAGCCACGTCGCCCTCCAAGATGATGCGCTCTCTGCGCCTGCCGGTCTTGCCAGTCTCAACCACGGGGACAGCAGACAGCAGGGCTTCGGTATAAGGATGGCGCGGACGACGGAAGATCGACTGTGTGTGTCCCAGTTCGACGATCTGCCCCACGTACATCACCGAGACACGGTCACTGAGGTATTCGACAACCGACAGGTTGTGTGTGATGAACAGATAGGTCAGATGCTGTTCGGTCTGCAGTTCCTTGAGAAGGCTGAGAATTTGGGCCTGCACTGAGACATCCAGCGCCGACACGGGCTCATCAGCGACAACGAAGTCCGGATCGAGGGCGAGTGCACGGGCAATTGCGATGCGCTGTCGCTGACCTCCGCTGAAGGCATGTGGATATCTCCGCATATATGTTGGGTCCAGGCGGACGCTGCGCAGCAGTTCGGCTACCCTTTCTTCAAGTTGGCGGCGGTTTCTGATCAGCTTTCGGGTGACGAAAGGTTCGCCGATGATCTCCAAGACGGTGAGGCGCGGATTGAGAGAAGAAAATGGATCTTGAAAAATCATGCCCATGAACTGCTG
This sequence comes from Caldilineaceae bacterium SB0675_bin_29, assembly GCA_009843665.1. Lineage (GTDB taxonomy): Bacteria > Chloroflexota > Anaerolineae > Caldilineales > Caldilineaceae > Bin5. Next base: position 6,668 of record VYDA01000198.1, read on the forward strand.
GACGGAGCGCAGATCTTGCCTGGTGAGCGTAGTAACCTCGATCTCTTCGCCATCCCGCTTACGGAAGATGACAGAGCCACTGGAAGGCTCGATGGCTCTCATCACACAGCGGCCAGTGGTTGTCTTGCCGCAGCCGCTCTCCCCCACCAGCGCCAGCGTCTCGCCGCGGACAACATGAAAGCTGACGTCATCCACGGCCTTCACTTCGCCCACTTGCCGGCGGAAAAAGCCGCGGAGAATGGGAAAGTACTTGCGCAGAGAGGTTACTTCCAGAACTTTATTCGACGCGGCGGCATGGTTGCCATCTTCCTCCTGCGAGAGCTGCTCGCCGGGAGAGACGTCCGCTGGAGAATTCAGTTCACTTTGGACAGTATCTGCTGGTGCCATGCGTTTAGTCCTGGACGTACAGATGGCAACGCACGCGATGTCCCCCGGTCAACTCGATCTGGGGCGGCAGTTCGACATCGCAGACATCAGGTATGAATTCCGGACAGCGAGGATGGAAGGGACAGCCCGCCGGCCGCCGGTAGGGGCTGGGAACCGAGCCGGAGATTGGGTCGAGCTCCTGAGTGTGGCCTTCACCCAATTCGGGCACTGAACGCAGAAGACCGACCGTGTAGGGATGTTTAGGGTCGCGGAAGATGACATCTGCCGGCGCGCTCTCCACGTCCTTGCCGAGGTACATGATCATCACGCGATCGCACAGTTCGGAGATCACAGCCAGGTCGTGGGTGATTACGATCAGGGCCATTCCCATGTCCCTCTGCAAATCCTTCATCAGCTCCAATACCTGGGCCTGGATGGTTACATCCACCGCGGTGGTGGGCTCGTCCGCAATCAGCAGGGATGGATGGCAGGAAAGTGCCATAGCGATCATCGCCCGCTGCCGCATACCGCCACTGAGGGCAAAGGGGTAGGCGTCAATCGTCTGTTCCGGTATGGGCATGCCCACCCTTTGCAGCATCTCAATTGCCCGCTCCCGTGCCTCGTCCTGGCTACATTTCTGGTGCAGGCGAATCACCTCGGTGATCTGGTTGCCGATGGTGTAGACCATACTGAAGGCCGCCATCGGCTCCTGGAAAACCATCGCGATCTCGCCGCCCCGAATCTCGCGGATCTCCTGCCCGCGGTCATCCAATTGCACAAGGTCGACCGACTCACCGTTCTGGAGGAGACTGATGGCGCCGGTGACGATCTTGCCGTTCTTGGGCACGATTCTGAGGATGGATTGGGCCGTGACGCTCTTGCCGCAGCCGCTCTCGCCGGCGATACCCAGCGCCTCGCCGGCGTGAATATCAAATGACACACCGTCAACGGCCTCAAGGATCCCCTCCTGAGAAAAGAAGTGTGTGGCCAGATTATCTACGCTGAGCAAGAGTGGTGACTGGGACATGGGGCCGGGCCGCTGTGTTCCTAGATCGACGAATAGGGGTCTGCGGCGTCGCGCAGGCCGTCGCCGACGAAATTGAAACAGAGAATGGCGATTATGACGAACAGCCCCGGCGACAGCAGCCAAGGCGAGTCTGCAAGTACAATGATGCGCTGGGCGTCGTTGAGCAGAACGCCCCAGCTGATGGCAGGATTCTGAAGGCCCAGTCCGATAAAACTCAGGGCTGTTTCGCCCAGGATCATGCTGGGAACGCTAAGGGTCAGCGAAGCGATGATGTGGCTGGTGAAGGAGGGCAGCATGTGCTTAAAAATGACCCGTGACTCGTTCGACCCGTTGAGCTGGGCCGCCATCACATACTCCTCCTCGCGCAAGGACATGAATTTGCCGCGCACCACGCGCGCGAGCCCAGTCCAACCAACCAAAGAAAGGATGACTACGATTCCAAAGTAGATCTGCACGACCGTCCAGGTTGGCGGCAGGGCTACGCTCAAAGCCATCCATAGCGGCAGTGTCGGGATCGAGCGCAGAAACTCGATGATGCGCTGGATTATCAGGTCGGTGACGCCGCCGAAGTAGCCGGAAACGCCCCCCATGATGACGCCGATCACAAAGCTGATGGCGATGCCCAGCAATCCGACGGATAGCGAAATGCGTCCGCCGAATATGATGCGCGAGAGCATGTCGCGCCCCATCTTATCGGTGCCCACCAAAAACATTGTGCCTTCTTCGACACCGAACAGGTGGATAGTGCTTTCGAACAGACCCCACAGCTCGTAGGGGTCGCCGCGCACGAAAAGTTTGACAGCATATTTCTGGGTCTTATCCAACTCCCAGGTGGTCCTGAAGGTGTTCTCGTCCATCTTCGAGGTCATGCCATAGACGAAGGGCCGCAACTGAAACTTTCCTTCGTCGAAGAAGCGAACCCGCTGCGGGGGCATGAACATGTAATCGGTGTCGTGATTGGTTGGGTCGTAGGGAGAGAGAAACTCAGCAAAGATCGCGAACAGATAGAAAATCGCTATCAATACCAGTGAAATGACCGCTACCTTATGGCGCATGAACTTCCAGCGGATCAGCTGCCACTGCGTGGCAACGGACAGATCTTCCTCACCCGCGTTGACTCCAGAACTGCTTGATTGCATTCCTTCTTCGATTACGGCCATGGCGGTTCTACCAATTGTTTATCGCGGCACATGCTGTCGAGCAAAAGGCATCGTTCACCCAGAGGTCATATTCAGATTGCGCCGCGAATGCGCGGGTCGAGCCAGGCAAGTACGATATCAGACAGCAAAGTGCCTACGAGCGTGAGCGTGCTCAGAACCATCACCACACTGCCCGCCAGAAACATGTCCTGGCTAAGAAGAGCGCCTACAAACAGAGGTGCGATAGTGGGCAGACCCAAAACCAGAGAGGCAAGGAGTTCTCCGTTCACCAGCGTCGGCAGCGTCCAGCCGATGGTACTGGCAACGGGATTCATGGCGATACGAAAGGGGTACTTGAAAAGCAGTTTGGTCTCGGACAGTCCCTTTGAACGCGCCACCATCACGTAAGGCCGCTCGAGTTCGTCCAATAGGTTGGCACGCATTACGCGAATCAGGCCAGCCGTGCCGGCCGTACCGACAACCAAAGCAGGCAGCCACAGATGTTTCAACAGATCAATGAACTTGGCGAAACTCCAGGGCGCGACAAGGTATTCATTGGAAAACAGGCCGACCGCGACGTTGCCAGTGGCGACGAAGTAGTACCACAGGATCAGAAGAGCGAGCAGAAAATTGGGTGTCGCCAGTCCGATGAATCCGATCAGGGTGAAGACATAGTCTCCAATAGAGTACTGGCGCGTGGCGGAGTAGAATCCAATTGGTATGGCCAGTGCATAGGCAAGGAAGAAGGACGCCACCGAGATGGCGAGACTCCAGGGGAGGCGGTCGGCGATCAGTTTGGTTACGGGTTGGTTCCACTCGAGCGAACGTCCCAGATTGCCCTGCATGATATTGCCGAGCCAGCGGAAGTAACGCACATAGGTTGGCGCGTCCAGCCCGTATCTTTTTCTCAGCGACTCGATCTCGGCAGGATCCACAGCCTCCTGCTGCTGCAGGAGCGCATTGACATAGGAGTCCATGTAGTCGCCCGGAGGCGCCTCAATGATGGCAAAAGAGATGACAGAGACAACAAGAAGGGTAGGCACCATCAGCAGGATGCGGCGAAGGATAAAGGACCACATTTTCAGAATAGACCAGTTGTCAGCGTTTTTCCAGTGTAGCCAGATAGATAGCTGAGGGCGCCAGGCCGGTGCCGCTGCCCTCGTGGCTTGAATAGTAAGAAAGCAGGGCCCGGTCAGGTCCCAGTTCGACGAAGCCGGGATAGGAGTTGTCACCTCCGCTGGGCAGGACGGCGATCTCCTGCAGTTCTGTGCCGACCAACTCGTACAGGGCGGTGACAGGACCGTCCCCAGTGTGCTTGCGTCCACCGATCAGGATCTGCTTTCCCCAGAGGGCCAGAAGCGGGCCGCCGATGTGTCTGTCCAGATCAGTGCATGCCCAGTCGGTGAAGGGATGGCGGGAGCGGCAGAGTTGAGCCGGCCGGCCGCCGGCGCGAGCGACCGCTAAGAGGTCGCCGTCGTTTTCGAAAAGCAGAGCGGTTTCGTCGCCGTGGGCCGGTTGAATCAGGCTGAGCGGCGTCCAGGCGAATCCGTCTGCACTGTGCAGCAGCCAGGACTCCATCCATTCCGGCGGCTCGTCGCGGCAGGGCAGCACGTCGAAGTTGCGGATGCGGCGGCCGTTGAGGTAGGCCGTTCCGTCAAGTGCTGCTGCGCGCCAGATGTAATGGCCGTGGGTGCCGTCCAACATACGCGGGCCTTGCCAGACTTCGCCGTCTTCGGTCCAGGCGCAAAATCCGAGATGATCGTTGACGTCTCTGTCCTCGGCGTTACCGGGCGTCACCCACCAGGCGCCGGTGTACACGAACAGTTTGTCTTTGAAGACCAGAAAGTGCGGATCGCGGACATCGCGGTTGGCGACGCTGAAGGCATGGACCTGATTCCAGTCCGTTCCGTCGTCGCTGGCCAGGACGACGATGCGCGACGTGTCGAAGAGCATGTGGCCGTCGGGGCAGCTGCGGAATGTCAGATAGAGGCGATCACCGAACCGACACATGTCGGTGAAAGCATTATGATTGCCGTCATTGAACAGTTGACGTACGGAACTGACTCGGATGGAGGGCACGTATGCGGCTCTTGTGAGAAAACACAAGTACGGGTCTGAGGACTGCGACCAGCGCATTGGGCTGACAGTGTCAGCATTATAGGGAAGATTGGACAGTTGTCAAACGCGCGGGGGCGGGGGGGGAATCGCGTCAGCCGGCGT
>VYDA01000042.1 GCA_009843665.1 Caldilineaceae bacterium SB0675_bin_29
ATCAGCGAAGATCCAAGCAAGATTCCCGTTTGGCAGTCGATCATTGCCAAATATCCACCCACCTTCATCGGAGAATGCGAGAAAGCAATCGAATGGTCCAATGAGATGGTTACCGAGTGGCTTCGGACGGGGATGCTAGATGGTCTAGAAGCGAAAGAACAACAGAGTAAGATAGAAAATATAGTCACTAGCCTCACCGATCACGCGTTGTCAAAATCTCACGATCGTCATCTCTCGCTCGACACTTGCAAGGAAATTGGGTTAAAGGTGAATAGATTGGAAGATGATCAGCCATTACAGGATGCAGTTCTTTCTGTGCATCACGCTTGTATCCACACTTTGGGAGCAACTCCCGCATTCAAGATTATAGAAAACCACGAAGGAAGGGCTTTCATTCAGATTGCTCACCAAGTAGCTGTCCAGGCTTAAACGAAGAGAAACAAGGAAATAGCTTTGAGAGTCGCCCCCTAGTAACGAGCCCCCATCGGCTGAAAACGCCAGTAGCTGAGCGAACGCCACAGCCATTCGAAGGGCCCGAAACGGTAGTAGCGCAGCCATAGCGGTGACACCACCAGTTGGAACGCCCAGATCACGGCGACAATGCCGATCTGCCCCACCCTCTCGACCGAACCGAACAGCCCCAAGCCGTGGCCGTAGAAGATGGCCGTGGCCAGGATCGTCTGCAGTAGATAGTTCGACAGGGCGGTCCGCCCGACCGCGGCCAGCGCGTTCTGCAGCCAAGGCAGGGCGCGCGTGCGGGCGAACAGCATCAGGAGCCCGATGTAGGCGGCGCTGACGAAGAGGCTGCCCCAGTAGTTCGGCTGCGCACCGGAGCCAAACTTGGAGAACTCCAGCGTCCAGTTGTTGGCGAAGTTCTGGACGACGCCCCAGCTCACGACAGGCAGGCCGATGACGAGTTCGAAGATAACCATACCGACGTAGAAGCCGCGCGAACGACTGCCTGTGAGGACTCCCCAGCGGTACAGTGCCATCCCCATCAGCATCAGTCCCCCGGCGCGCCAGAGCCCCCAGAACAGCAGCCCCACCGTCTGGAATTCGGCGGTCCTGGGCACTCGGGCATCCATCTGCGTCAGCCAGCCGCCCCGGTAGGAAGCCACCTCCGCCGCGATCGTCTCGGAAGCCGGCTGCCAGTCGGCCCGTAGCTCCTGCAGCATTTCAGGAGGCGTAAACTGCATGGTCAGGCTCGTGGCCAGCAGGATCAGAGCGGGGATCGACACGACGAAAATGCCCAGCGCCATCTGCCAGCGGGGCCGCAGGCGGCGCAGCCAGTAGACCCAGAAGCCGCACAGCGCGTAGGCGACCAGAATGTCCCCGGACCAGAGCAGGTAGGCGTGGCCCAGGCCAAAGACGAGCAGCCAGAAGGTGCGGCGATAATGCAGGCCCCAAGCGCGCTGTCCGCGCGCGTCCAGCTTTTCGCTCATGAGCACGATGCCGGCGCCGAAGAGGAGGGAGAAGATGGTCATGAACTTCTGATCGGCGAAGATGTGGCTCAGTGTCCAGACCCAGCGGTTGGCCCCGGTCAGATCGCCGTAGACGGTCGGGTTGGCGTAGGCGGCTGCGGGCATGGCGAAGCCCTGGATGTTCATGATCAGAATGCCGAGCAGCGCGAAGCCGCGCAAGATGTCGATGGCGACGATCCGTTCGGTCGGACGGACCGGAGCGGTCACAGGCTGGGCCGATTCGGTGGACATACGGATTCCTTCGAGTAGAGAGTGAAGAGGAGAGAGAGAAGAGAGCGACATCGACCCCCTCATTGCACGCCCCACCTTGATGGAAGAAAAGGAGGTTCTTAGGGGATTATGTACTAGAGTAACAATTGGGGGATGACAACCTATTGGTCTTATGGGCGACAGACAGCCAAAGCTACCAGAGATGCGGATTCACACCATTCTCAAACATTTTCAATTCCTGCTTGTCCCTTATTGAGAGAGTGGGAGGGGCTGGTTCGCCAGAGTCTCTCGACGCCGTATTGGAAACGTGGTTGCCTGCGGCATTCGTCAACAGGAACCGGCCAGTTCGCCCCGATCCTCCGCTGGACTCTTCGCCGGTGCCGGCGGTCTCCCCCGCGATGGCCCCGAGAGCTACTGTACCCGCGTCAGTTCCACTCTCGCCGATGGTTCCGACAGTTTCACCGCCGACCTCTGCAATGGCGCCCCCACCGACCTCTGCGACGACTTCCCCGGCGGCCTCTGTAACGGCTCCAAAGATGGATCCGAAGAGTTCCCCGATGGCTTCCCCTATTCCTTCTGCAAGCGCGGCAGCAAGCAAAGCGCCGATACCGCCGATTCCCATTACCAGTAGCTCTTCCATTATCTGCTTCCCTTATTTGGCTGGGCAAAGGCCCGGTTTCGTCTTTTTTCCCTACCCTACACTCACAGAATAGGCGCGAATACAGCTACATTCCTGACGCGCGCCCGGCATTCTCCTGACATAAAGCAGAAAAGAGAAAGACCCTACTGCTTTCGAGATTGTTGTTGCTCATGACAGTGGGTCAAAAAAAGCCCAATGTTACTTTGGCATATAATCGTCGGTTCTTACCCTGGTACGCCGACGCGCACGTCATGTTGCGACATGGACATTATGTCAAAGGTGTGAGCGCGATAGGGGAGGCAGCAGTAGGTCAGACGTGCTGCAGATTGGACTTGATTGAGGTCAGCACTTCGTCGAACATGGCGGCGGTCAGGCGACCGGTGTTGGTGTTCTGGCGGCTGACGTGGTAGGAGGCGTAGAGGCGGGGGAGATCGTCGGGGAAGGCGTGGGCGGCGCCGTGGGAGAAGGTATGGCGGGGGATATCGTGGCCGAGCTCGCGCAGGGCGCGCAGGTAGCCGTCGAAGGCGATCTTGCCGAGCGCGAGCACGGCCTGCAGATGCGGAAGCAGGGCCAGCTCCTGCACGAGCCAGCTGCGGCAGTTGTCCAGCTCGGCGGCGGTGGGCCGGTTTTTGGGCGGTACGCAGTAGGCCACGCCGGTCATGTAACAGTCGATCAGTTCGAGGCCGTCGCCGCGGTGGGTGCTGTTCGGCCCGGTGGCGAAGCCGGCGCGGTGCAGGGCTGGGTAGAGGAAACTGCCGGAGCCGTCGCCGGTGAACGGGCGGCCGGTGCGGTTGGCTCCGTGCGCGCCGGGGGCGAGGCCCAGGACGAGCAGCCGGGCGTGCGGATCGCCCCAGCCGGGTACCGGCTTGCCCCAGTAGGTCCAGTCGCGAAAGGCCTGGCGCTTGGTCGCGGCCACTTCTTCGCGCCAGGCGACCAGGCGCGGGCAGGCACGGCAAGCGGTTGCGGCTTTGTGGAGCGCGTCAAGAGAGTCTAAAGTGGAATTGCTGCCCGGCGGATCTTTCTGAGGCATTCAGTTTCCCATGAGCGGGCGGGCACCCAAGAAGAAGCGGAAACTGAACCCTTACAGCGTCCGGATCTCCACCAGCTGCTCAGCCTCTGGCGTATCCTGGAGCTCGTTGCTCAAGGGCCGGCCGAAGCCGGGCGCACTGATTTCGAAGACGTCGCCGGGCTCGGTCTGGATGCCGGCGGCGAAGCTGAGGGTGGCGGTGCCGTAGAAGTGCAGATGTACGTCGCCGGGCGTGCGGAAGGGCGCGTACTTGAAGTGATGGTGCTGGATGTTGGCGAGGCTGTGCGTCATGTTGGCCTCGCCGGTGAGGAAGGGGGCGGACCACAGCTCGCGGCCGTCGCGCAGGATGCGTGAGGTGCCCTCGATGTGCGCGGGCGGGTCGCCCAGCAGCAGCTCGGGCCCGCAGGAGCACTGGCGCAGCTTGGAGTGGGCGAGGTAGAGGTAGTTCTTCTTCTCCAGCACATGGTCGGAGAACTCGTTGCCCAAGGCAAAGCCGGCGCGCAGGACCGCGCCGTCGTCACAGATCACGTAACAGCCGACAAGCTCGGGCTCTTCGCTGCCCTCCAGGGCAAAGGACGGCATCGTCAGCGCCTGTCCCGGCGGCACGAGCCAGCGGCCATCGCCCTTATAGAACCACTCCGGCGCGACACCCACCTGTCCGGGCGCGGGTTTGCCGCCTTCCAGCCCCATACGGAACATGCGCATTGAGTCGGTCAGCGTCTCCTCTTCCTGGGTACTGAGATTCTGGTGCATGGCATCGCGGGCCTGGGCGCTGCCGAGATGATCAAGGCCGGTACCGCTGATCACGAGGCGGGTGGGGTCGGGATGATCGAGGGGCGGCAGGAGTCTGCCATCCGCCACAATCGGGGCGTATGCCGCCCGCTGATCGCCCAGCCTTTCTTCGACGAGCTCGGTCAGCGGTCGTCCGCTGCGCCCTGCCTCGCGCGCCAGGTCATAGACCCGCTCGGTCCCGTTGAGAACGTGCAAAGTCTCTTCGCTCTCGACCATCGCCACGCGGCGGTCGCCGGCTTCTGTGCGGTACTGCACCAGTCGCATCTTGTTTCCTCCGCTGCTTTGTTGACTGACCACTTCTCGGTAGCCAGGTGAACGGCCCCTCTCCCCTGGAGACCGACAGCGATTACTGCTTCTCCCACTTCATCGCATCCCAGGCAACCTTGGTGGAGAGGTAAGTCTCGTAAGTGACGTCGGACAGCGAGATGTAGTCCTCGTCTGTGCCGCTGAAGGTGTATGTGCCCAGGGAAACCCACTCATCGGAGTGTTGGGATTGATCCACCTCGCGCAGGGTAAAGCCGCCTGAATGTGAGATCCAGTAGCGGGCGTTGCCGGTCGTCGCATGGTTGGAGGGGATGTATACGAAAACCTCGTAACTGGCCGCTTCCAGATTGGGAGACCATCTGCCCCAGTTGTAACCGGTGCGGGTCTTGTCATTGTTATTGGTCCAGAAGAGATGGTCGGAGTGGCCCGTTGTCGCCTCTCGCCACGTGGTCGTGAGGCCGCCCCGCTGAAATCCATCGTCCTGGTCGTCTACCGTTACTGTGATCGGGGTGGGGGTAGGCGAAGGTGAGGCCTCCGGCGTTGCGACGTCTGTCACAGGGGTCCAGCTCAACTTCACCTGGGCCAGTTCCTCGTGCTCATAGTATTCGAGAACGAGATTCAAAGACCCGCCGTCGTGTTGCAGCGTATACTGGTATGATGTCGCCGGGTGATCGCTCCAGCCGTCGATCCGTTTTTCGTTATCGATAAAGAGGCGCACCCCGTCGTCGGAGACAACGTCGAAGCGGTAGGAGCCCGCTTCGAGCGATATCTGCGCAGTCCAGCGGGCAGAAAAGCTGTCGTTGTTGATGGTCGGCGACGAAGGCGACCCGGAGCCCCAATTGTAGTCAACGGTGGACTCCTGGCGTGCGAGCGCGGGCGTTCCGGTCAGCGTACGGTTGTTCCAGTACAACGCCTGCCATACGGTGACCGGCGTGGATGTCGGCGTCGGCGTAACCGTGGGCGTGGATGTGGGGGTTACCGAGGTTGCCGGCGTGGAGGTTGGCGCCGGCGTGTAGGTGGGCGGCGGTGTTGGCGACGGCGTGGGCGTGGCCGGCGGTGTTGTCGTTTCTCCCGGCGTGGACGCGGGATCCGGTGTTGCCGTCGGCGTTGTTTCCAGCCTGTTCCAGGTCAAGCTTGCCTGTGCCTGCCCCGTATCCTCGTAGTACTCCATGCGCACGGTGACGGCACTGCCGTCCAGGTAGATGATCTGGGAATAGGTTGTCGCCGTCTGCACCTGCCAGAAATCGATCAGAGTTCTGTCGCCGACCTGGAGCCGCACACCGTCATCCACCGTCACGGTAAAGCGGTAATCACCTGCCGGCAGTTGGAGGGACCTGCTCCAGCGCACGGAGAATCCATCCTGATTTATGCCGGTGAGCGGGCTTTCATAGCCCCAGTTGAAGTTGAGACGGGCGTCGCCGCGCGAGGTATGCGGCGTTCCCGTGAGCGTAGTGTTGTTGTAATACTCGCCCTGCCAGTAGGTTGTGGGCAGATCGGGCTCCCGCTCCCAGCTCACTGAGATGGAGGCCGCGCCAGTCAGTTCATAGTACTCTACGCGAATGGTGTGCTGCCCTTCCGACAGGGGCAGTCTGGCCTGGTAGAAGGCTTTCGCCTGTTCGATCCAGCTATCGATTTTCAGAACGCCGTCCACCCAGAGCCGCACGCCGTCATCGACCTCGACGGTAAAGATGTAGTTGCCGGCTTCTTCTGCGGAGATGTTGAGATGGCGCTCCCAGCGGGCCGAGAAGCGGTCTGCGGAGATACCCGTACCCGGGGAGCCGTCGCCCCAATCGAAATCCAGCGTATCATCCTCGCGCGAGATGACTGCATCGCCGGTTAGCGTTGTGTTGTCCCAGTAGTCGGCGTCCCAGGTCGTATCTGATTCATGGGCAAGGGCGTCGGCTGAGTTGAGGGCGATAACCGTGAGCGCGCAGAGGGCCAGCAGGACGGCACAGCATACAATACGTCCTCCCATGTCCCTGCACCCGTAGAGGCGGGCGAATAGCCAGGAAACGCCGACTCGAATCCGGTTATCACTCTGCATGGCTTTCTCCTCATAGTGGTCAGGGGCCATGAGTCAACTTGGCCGCCGTTTTCTCCAGGTTTTCGACAAGTTTCCGCTGACTCCAGATTATCGGAGACGGAGCGGCAACCTGACGACTGGGCGGCGGCCAAAGCAGTATAGACACCACGGACCACTATCTGTTACCCAACTCTGTCAGTGTGAGAATAATTATACACTATGCACCGGGATCAAACTATAGCCTACCGCGTAGTCTTTGGGGCCGGTAATGCCGCAGACATTACGAATTCCCCGTCCGCTGTGCTATCCTTACAGTCGCATTTTGCCCTTTCTGAACGTGCAATTTTCAGCGTCCGGCGACCTGCAAACGGGGAGCCGGAAAACGGTTCTGGCATGCATTTTGACGCATTGACGCTGGCCGCGGTGGCCGACGAATTGAAAGAGACTGTCGCGGGCGGCCGGGTACAGCAGATCGTTCTGCCGGACAGCCGCAGCGTCGCCCTGGAGATTTACGCGCACCGGGAGCGGCGCCATCTTCTGCTCTCGGCACATCCCCAGGCCAGCCGCGTACATCTGCTGGAACACAAGCCGCGGCGGGGGGTGCCGAAGGAGACGCCGCTTCTGCTCCTTCTGCGCAAGTATGTACGCAGCGCGCGGCTGGAGTCCGTCGAGTTGCCGGTGCCCTTCGAGCGGGTGCTCTTTCTGCGCTTTCACCATCTTCAGCACGGTGCCACCACGCTGGCGGTCGAACCGATTGGGCAACTGGGCAATGTGATCCTGATGAACGCCGACGGCCGTATTCTGGACGCGCTGGTGCGGGTGCCTGCAGGCGAGAACGCCCAGCGCGTGCTTTTGCCGCGTAGGGACTATCAGCTGCCGCCGCCGCAGGACAGATTGCCGCCGCTGGGAGAAAGTAACGAGCCGCATGGCGAGGCCGGTCAGTCTCCGGTAGATGGGGACGGCGCCGGTGACGATCAACCCTCGCTCCTGTGGCGCAGCCTGCTCAACAGGTTCGCGGGCGTCAGTCCGACTTTGGCCAGAGAAGCGGCCTGGCGGGCAACCGGAGACGCCAGCGCACCATTCACAACGGAGGCGTTCACGGAGGCGCGCAGTGCCCTGGGTGGCCTGTGGTCGGCCGCGGGGACGGGCGAATGGACGCCGGGCATCGCGGTGGATGAAGAGAAGGGCGTGGCAGCGTTTGCGCCGTACGAGCTTCACTTTTGCGGCGAGTTCGTACAGGCGGAATCGATGAGCGCGGCGGCCGCGGCTTTCTACGCCGCGCAGGAGCGGGACAGTTCCTCCTCGCGGGATGAGTACGCGGGCGTGCGGGGGGGCGTGGACGCGCTGGTGCGACAGGCGCAGGCGCGCGTGCAGAGCCAGCTGCGGGCGCTGGCCGCGGATGAGCCGGCCTCGGGCGAGCCGGAACGGGTGCGCGCGCAGGCGGAGTGGCTGCTGGCCCTCTCAAGCCAGATCACCTACGCAAACAGACCCGGCGGGCAGGAAGGATTCAGCCTGCAGGACGGCATGGCTACAGTCGAGCCGGGGCCGAACGGGCAGATGCAGCTGGTCATTTTCGGCGCCGACGCCGATTTCGGACTGCCGGGTGAGAAGGAGCCGGGAGCGGAGGAGGGCGATCTGATCGTTCCGCTCGACCCGAAACGCGGGCCGGTGGAGCAGGCGGAGCGCATGTTCGACCGGGCGGCCAAGATGGAACGGGCCGCCCGTATCATCCCCCGGCGCCGGGCCAGACTCGAGGCGGATCGGGCCTACCTGCAGCAGTTGGAGAGCGATCTGAGCCTGGCACAGGATCAGCCGGAGATCGGGGCGGTTCGGGAGGCGCTGCGGGAGGCGGGCTATCTGCGGCAACGCCGCGACCGGCGCGAAAAGACGCCAAGGGACCGCTCGCGGCCGTTGCGTTATCTTTCACCCGAAGGCTTCCCGATCCTGGTGGGGCGCAACGCCCGCCAGAACGAGATCGTCACTTTTGACGAGGCGGGCCGGGATGACCTGTGGCTGCACGTGCGAGACGGGCCGGGTGCGCATGTCGTCATCCGCTGCGGCGGACAGCCGGTCCCGGAACTGACGCTGAACGTGGCTGCCCGGCTTGCGGCCTGGTATTCGGGGCAGCGGGGCAATGCGGGCGCCGCCGTTGCAATCACGCCGCGGCGCTTTGTCACGCGTATGGCTGGCGGACGGCCAGGGCAGGTGCATTACCGCGGCGAGGAGACGATCAGCGTTGCTGCTGAACTGCCGGAGGAGAGTGCGCAGTGGGTGGCGATGCGCGACCATTAGATACAGCCTGTCTAACAGGCAAGAAAGACAGTTTCAGGACAGACACATGGACTTGAGTCGACTCTGTATACACACGATTACAACGAAGCCCTGGCCGATTGAGACGGCGATCGAGCGGTTCAGCGCGCACGGCGTCGCCGCGATGACGGTCTGGCGAGACGCGCTGGAGGGGCGGGATATCGCGGCCGCGGGCAGGCAGATCCGCGATGCGGGAATGGAGGTCGTCTCGCTGTGCCGGGGCGGGTTCTTCCCGGCGGAGACGGAATCGGCGCGGCAGGAGGCACTGGACGACAACCGCCGCGCGATTGACGAGGCCGCGGCTCTGGGCGCGCCGCTGGTGGTTCTCGTCTGCGGGGCGGTGCCCGGCCAGCCGCTGGACGCCGGCCGGGGCCAGATCCGGGACGGGATCGAGGCGGTGCTGCCTCATGCCGAGGCCGCGGGTGTCAGGCTGGGCGTGGAGCCGCTGCATCCGATGTACGCGGACAGCCGCTCCGCGGTCAACACGGTGGGACAGGCCAACGACATCTGCGCCGGTATCGACTCGCCGTTTGTCGGGGTGGTTGTGGATGTCTATCACCTGTGGTGGGACCCTGACCTGGAGCGGGAGATCGGCCGTTGCGGGCAGATGGGCAAGCTGTTCGCGTTCCACGTCTGCGACTGGCGCACGCCCACCGAAGACCTGCTCTTAGACCGCGGGCTGATGGGCGAGGGCTGCATCAACATCCGCCAGATTCGGGGCTGGGTTGAGGAGGCCGGGTTTGACGGGTATAATGAGGTCGAAATCTTCTCAAACCGCTACTGGGCGATGGACCAGGAGCAGTTCCTGGAGCGGGTCGTGGAAGCCTACAGAAACTGTACATAGTCCCTCAGGCTTTTGCAGGCGCCGGACAGACGGCGTCGCACAGGCCTTCAGTGGTCCTTGGGGGCCGCGCATCAAAGGGAGCACTTCCTACCTATGGCTGAAATTGCAGTTGGCGTAATACTGAATGGCGTGACCGGGCGCATGGGCACGAATCAGCATCTGGTCCGTTCGATTCTGGCGATCCGGGAGCAGGGCGGCACAGTCACTTCCGACGGGGACAGGATCATGCCGGAGCCGGTGTTGGTCGGCCGCAACCCGGACAAGCTGCGGCATCTGTCGGCGGCGCACAATGTGAGCAAGTGGACGACCAATCTGGACGAGGCGCTGGCCGACGACCATAACTGCATCTATTTCGATGCACTGGCGACCAACCTGCGGGTGCCGAATACTCTGCGGGCAATCGAAGCCGGCAAGGCGGTATACTGCGAAAAGCCGACAGCGGGCAACATCGAGGATGCGTTGCAGCTGGCGCAAGCGGCGAGCGACGCAGGTGTGAGCAATGGCGTTGTCCAGGACAAGCTGTTTCTGCCCGGTCTGCTGAAGCTCAAGTACCTGATCGACACCGGATTCTTCGGCCGCATTCTGGCAGTGCGCGGCGAGTTCGGCTACTGGGTCTTCGACGGCAAGGACCAGCCGGCCCAACGCCCCTCGTGGAACTACAAGAAATCGGAGAGCGGCGGCATCGTTCTGGATATGTTCGCGCACTGGCGCTACGTCATCGACAACCTATTCGGCCCGATTAAGCGGCTCTCCTGTATCGCGG
Source organism: Caldilineaceae bacterium SB0675_bin_29 (assembly GCA_009843665.1). GTDB lineage: Bacteria > Chloroflexota > Anaerolineae > Caldilineales > Caldilineaceae > Bin5. The sequence continues at coordinate 10,355 of VYDA01000042.1, forward strand.
CCAACCACGTGCCGGAACGCATAGACGAAGATGGCGCGCTTTACAACGCCGACGCCGATGACGGCGCCTACGCCATGTTCGAGCTGGAAAACGGGATCATTTGCAACTTCAACTCCTCCTGGTGTGTGCGCGTGCGCCGCGATGACCTGCTGACGGTCCAGGTGGACGGCACGCGCGGCAGCGCGGTGGCCGGTCTGCGGGAATGCGCGATACAGGGCGACTCCTTCACGCCGAAGCCGGTCTGGAACCCGGACATTCCGCAACCGGTCCAGTTCTACGATACGTGGCAGTGGATGCCCAACAACAATCCCTTCGAAAATGCTTTCAAGATCGAGTGGGAGATGTTCCTGCGCCATGCAGTCAAGGGCGACCCGTTCCCCTATACGCTGCTGGAAGGGGCGAAAGGCGTGCAGCTGGCCGAGCTGGGCTACCAGGCCTGGCAGGAGCGGCGCTGGGTGGATGTGCCGGCGTTGGAGGTGTAGGAGGGAGAAACAGCTGGTGCTCTATCATGATCGTAAAGCAAAGTTTAGAAAAGAAAACTTAGTGCTTCGCTTAGATCGGGAGGCTGTATTCTATGTAGAACGCCGAGGAATTTTATTTCAGAAGGTTTATCGTTTCCAAAGCAAGAAAGGGCTACAAAAGATCACATATAGAGGCTCTTGGACTCAGTTGCAACACCAAGCTCTGTTAGAGATACAGAAAAAAGAGCCTGTAGCACTCGCGACTGAGTACAATAGTGGTAGGACTTGGTGGATGTTTCAAGACCAGTTTTATTGGGAAGAGTACAGTGCGAAAGAATTGAGCGACAAGCAACGAGAAAGGTCCGACGTTATGATTGAAACCCAGGCGCTATTCCTTAGAGGAACCAGAGCCGCATACGGGATTTCAAGCACTATTTTTCGCTTCCACTGCAATCTAGCACAACGAGGAAAAACTCTGACTGAAGAACAGCATCAATCTCTGTTAAAAAAGCAGCGAGAAAATCCTGTTC
>VYDA01000585.1:0-3015 GCA_009843665.1 Caldilineaceae bacterium SB0675_bin_29
CTCCGGCCCCGAGCAACGGCCCGTACCGCATTGCCGAGTGGAACCGGGGCAAGAACGGCATCTTCACGCCCAATCCCTACTACACGGGAAACTACCCGGCGACATTTGAACAACGGATCCAGGTGATAATTCCTGAGGTCGGCGCGCCGCTGCTGCAGATGTATCAGGCCGGCGATATCGACGGCGGAGTCGGCGTGACCGGCGATGACCTGGTGCAGGTGCTTGCTGATCCGCAGCTGAGCCAAGAGGCCTACATCAGCGTGATGAACCGCGGCGTCTACATCTACATGAACCAGCGCACTCCGCCTTTCGACAACATGCTGGTGCGGAAGGCGTTCGCGCACGCGGTTGACCGCACGGCCCTGTGCGACAACGTCATGCGGGGAACATGCATTCCCGCACACGGCTTCCTGCCCAAGGACTTCCCGTGCGAGCGCAATGACGACCCCGAATTGATCGCGTACCAGAACTACGATCCCGAACTGGCTGCGGACCTGATGGCGCAGGCCGGCTACCCCGGCGGCGAGGGCTTCCCCGAGCTGACTATCTTCACCAAAGAGGGTGAGTTCATCCGCGAAGCCGAGGCGATTCAACGTATGTTGGCCGACAACCTGGGTGTTAAACTCACGCCGCAGAACGTTGAGCGCGCATTCTATGTCGACCAGATGCGCAACGGCGAACTGAAAGTCGCCCTCAATCGCTGGGGGGCGGATTTCATCGATCCGAGCAATTTCGTGGACTGGTGGGACGATCCCGCTGCCTCTTACTTCACCGGCTGGACCGACGAAGAGTACCGCAACCTGATCGACACGGCCCGTCCTATGGCGATGTCGACAGAGCGCTGCGACCTCTATCACGAGGCCCTCAAGATCCTGGCGCGTGACGCGATCGGCGTATTCGTAATGAACCCGGTACAGGCTGTTCTGTACAAGGACTACGTCTCAGGACTGACCCTCACCGACGACGGCACATTGGGCGTCTATAACATGATGCTCCTGGACAGCGCCTACATTACGGACAATTAGTCTTGTGGCGAGGAGAGGGGGGAGGAGCAGGTCCTCTCACCTCTCCTCTTTTCTTTTCTCTCCGCACTCTTTTCCACAAGGACGGAAGCACGGATGACGCGCTATGTTCTGGGACGCTTCGCCGGCATCATTGGCGTCCTGTTTATTGTATCGATCATGATCTTTCTCATGATCCACACCATTCCGGGCGGCCCGTTCGACGCCATGCCGACGACATCCGAGTTCCGAGAGATTCCTGAACATATCCGCGAGAAGCTGATGGCCAAGTACGGCCTCGACAAACCGCTCTATGTGCAGTATTTCCGCTACATGTGGGCGGCGCTACGCGGCGACTTCGGCATTTCCTTTCGCTATGGGGAACCGGTCACGGATTTCATCAGCCGCTCCTGGCCTGCAACTGCGCAACTGGGACTGTCGGCAATGGCGATTGGCATACCGATCGGCATCGGGTTGGGAATCCTGGCCGCGCTGCGTCCGAATACATGGTTAGACTATCTGACCAACGTTGTTGTAATCACCACCTTTGTCACACCCGTCTTTGTTATCGCCATTATGAGCATCATCATATTTGCGGTGATATTGAAGTGGCTTCCGTCCGGTGGATGGGGGGAACCCAAGCAGTGGATCCTGCCCACCTTCGTCTATGCGGTCGGCCAGATCGGCGGCATGGCCCGTTTCACGCGGGCCAGCATGGTAGACGCGATGCAGGCGGAGTACGTGCGTACGGCCCGGGCGAAGGGGCTGCGAGAGAGCGCGGTCGTAATGCGGCACGCCTTTCGTTCGGCGTCATTGCCGCTCGTCACACTCTTGGGGCCGATGGTCGTAAACCTGCTCTTAGGGTCATTCTTCATTGAAGCGATTTTTCGCATACCCGGGATTGGGGGTCAAATTACTCTGGCCCTCTATAATCGGGATTACCCGGTGATCATGGCGCTGATCCTGCTTTGGACCTTTGCCATTGCCATCGCCTACCTCGTCACCGACCTGCTTTACGGCGTGGTCGATCCGCGCATACGTGTCGGCGGCACCATGTAGGACGCGCCTGAGACCGAAATAGGCGCCAAGGAGATTTACCATTTCCACCTCTCCGGCGAAGCAGAATGGTGACCGGCCCAGTGCCGCCGCGCAAGCCGCCGCTCTAGCCCTCGACCTGAACTCTAAGCCTCGAAACCTGTGGGGGGACGCGGCCAGACGGTTTTCACGCAATCTTCTGGCCATGATTTCCGTGTCTTTCGTTGTGCTTCTGATATTCCTGGCCCTATTCGCAAACGTGCTGGCGCCGGAGGGTTATGACAACCAGCAATACGACAAGACGTGGCTCTTCCCCTCGCTTGAACATCCGATGGGCACAGACCCATTCGGCCGCGACATTCTGACACGTGTCATCTACGGTGCGCGTATTTCGCTGGCGATTGGCTTTATCAGCAATATCATCGCCCTTGCCATCGGCCTCCCTTACGGGGCGGCCGCGGCCTGGTACGGCGGCGCGGTCGACTTTGGACTCATTCGTATCATTGAAATCATCAACTCGGTTCCCAATCTGTTGCTGGGCATTCTGATCATCAGCGTCCTGGGTCCGGGTTTCCGCAACGTTCTCTTTGTCTTTGCAGTCACCGGTTGGATGGGTATTGCGCGCCTGGTGCGAGGCCAATTCCTCTCCTTGCGCGAACAGGACTATGTACTGGCTGCGACCTGTATTGGCGTACCCAACTACCGCATCATCATCCGCCATCTGTTGCCGAACACTTTGTCTCCGATTATCGTCAGCGTTACGTTGGGCATTCCCGGCGCGATTCTGGGCGAGTCCGGCCTGAGTTTTCTGGGGATTGGCATAAACCCGCCGCTTCCCAGCTGGGGGCGTATGCTCAATGACTATCTCAGCGCGATCCAGTCGCACTGGTATCTGGCCTTCTTCCCGGGCCTGATGATCGCGCTGGCGATGTACGCTTTCACGCTGATGGGAGACGGGCTTCAGGATGCTCTGGATCCG
>VYDA01000585.1:3025-11326 GCA_009843665.1 Caldilineaceae bacterium SB0675_bin_29
TTACCGGGCGGACGAGACGCGGCGACGCGGTAAGTCCCCAGCGGCAAGAGCAGCCCCCTTCCACATTCAAACGGGTATTTTAATGGACAGCGAACAAGGCGGGGCCGACGGCTGCCTCTTTGACCAGCTACGCGCCGAAATCCCTTTGACAAGCCAATACATTTATCTGAACAGCTGTACGTTCGGGCCTGTTCTGCGGTCAGTCCAGCGCTGCATGGCGGATGCGCTGCGGGAGGAGAACGAGGGGATCATCGCGATTCGCGGGAAGGAAGCGGGCGTAAGCTTTTATGAACGGGCGGAGCAGGCGCGTCAGAGCGCGGCGGAACTGTTGGGGGTGGCGGCGGCTGACGTAGCGTGGGTCTACAATACGACGACGGCTTCGAGGCTGGCGATACTGAGCGTGGACTGGCAGGCTGGCGATAAGCTGGCGGTGACGGACGTCGAACATCTCAGCACGCACCGGGCCGCGCGGGGACTGGCGCAAGGACGGGGGGTGGAGGTCACCGTTGTTCCCACGGCTGAGCCACATGAGGGAACTTACCGGGGCACCTCGTACTTCCTGGAGCAGTTGGACCAGATGCTGACGCATGGGCACCGGCTGCTGGTGATCAGCCATGTCTCCAATATTGACGGACGCCGGTTGCCGGTGAACGAAGCGACGCGCCTGGCCCGTTCACGCGGAGTCAAGGTCCTGGTGGACGGTGCCCAGTCGGTTGGCATGTTAGGGGTCGATGCGAAAGAGATAGGCGCCGAGTTTTTCAGCGGCTCGGTCCTCAAGTGGCTGATGGGGCCGCCGGGGATCGGATTTCTGGTGGTTTCCGACGAGGGCAAGAAGGACTACAATCCTTTTCATCTCCCTCTGCCAACGGGCGCCGGGGGCCGTCCAGAAGGCAGTCTGATGGCGGCGGGGGCCCTGAATGAGTTGGGTACGCAGAATTATGCTTTGCGCATCGGTGCGGGCGCATGCGTGGAGGCAGCGCAGCGAATAGGACTGAACAAGATAGAAGAGCAGTGTCGTTCGTTGACTGAGCGGTTGCGCGCCGGCTTGCGCAGTGTACCCGGGATCCGCGTCGCCAGCCCGGCGAAGTGGGAACACTCTTCGAGCGTGACGACAGTTCAATTGCAGGATGGGACACCTGACCGCTGTCTGAAGCTGGTTGAATGCTTGTTGGAAGAATATCGAATCGTCGTGAAATACCGTCCGGAGATCTGCGGAGTGCGCATTGGCGTTGCCGCATTCAATACGGCTGAGGAAGTCGAGCGGTTACTTACCGCACTGGGCCGCCTTGTCCCTCAGGTCTAAACAGCAGAAAGGAAGATTGAACCAACCATGCCAGAGACAAGCAACCGCACGCCTTTAATTTCGATCAACACGCCGACGCCCCCTCCCTACTGGGCGCTGCTGCAGTGGGAACTGATCCGCAGCCAAACAGAGGCCGTCGAGGAGTTCTATGCCCGTTATTTCGACGAGCGCGGCTACCTGCTTTGCGTTCCTCGCTGGGGCGGCGATGACGGGCCGGACGATGCCGCTGAAAATCTGGCGGGATGGACCATGCTGCACGCGCTGGGTGCGCCCGATGATGTAATGGAGCTCTATAAGAAGGGCTGGGAGGGTCATCTGCGCCAGTACACCGAGGCCAAGACGGTGGAGGTGCCGTTTGCTCGCGACGGGATGTATTACAAAGAGTTTCCGGTCATGTTTGACTGGATGCACAACGGCGAGGGATTCTCGGTTTTCTTTTTGCAACCGCTTTCGGACCCGTACGACCACCTGGCGCGGCAGAGGATGGAACGCTTTGCCGGTTTCTATATGGGCACCGATCCGCAGGCCCACAATTATGATCCAGAGCACAAGGTCATTCGCAGCATGTTCAACGGCAGCCGAGGCCCGATGATGCGCAAGTCGACGGGCCTCGATTGGGTTGGCGATTCGCTCGAGATCGAGGGGCGCTTCAAGCCGGGGCACGGCGAGAGAAATTATACCGAAATGGTAGCCCATTTTGAGGAGTATAACGACGTTGTTGGCGACCACCCGCTCAATTTGTCGACGACGACGCTGGCCTTCAACGCCTACATGCAGACCGGGGATACCAAGTACAAGGACTGGTTGGTCGATTATATCGACGCCTGGCGACAGCGAACTGCCGACAACAACGGGATTGTCCCCACCAATATCGGGTTAGACGGCAGCATTGGCGGGGCATGTGACGGCAAGTGGTACGGCGGCGTCTATGGCTGGGGGTTTACGGTGACGGTGCCGCAGACGGGGGAGCTGGCGCACCGGCCGTTTTTCCTGAACCGCGTTCACTACGGCTTTGGCAACGGGTTGCTGATGACCGGCGACCAGAGTTTTGTGGACACTTGGCGCGGCGTCATCGAAAACGTCAACGCCAATAGCAAGACGAGCGGCGGACAGACACTTTACCCTCACATGTACGGGGACGAAGGCTGGTATGACTACACGCCGGAGCCGTTCAGTACGGGGGCACTGGAAGTGTACTACTGGTCGATGGACCGGGCGGATCTGCCGCGCGTGCAGGAGAACGAGTGGGTGCAGTTTCTGGAAGGTGACAACCCTGATTATCCGGTCAACGCGCTGCTGGAGGATCTAAAGGAGGTGCGAGAGAGAATTGGCAAGGTACGGGGAGACAGCAGCTCGCCGGATACGCGCATGTCTGACGACATGAACGGCTTTAATCCCGCAATGGTGAGCCGGCTGACGGAGCTTATGCTGGGCGGCCTGCCGACGGAGCGGATGGGGTTTCCACTCCACAGTCGTGTGCGCTACTTCAGTCCGACGCGGCAGAGGGCCGGCATTCCGGAGGATGTCGGCGCGCTGGTCGAAAACATGAGTGACGACGAGATGACGCTGACGTTGGTCAATACCGACCAGCTCAAGTCGCGCACGGTCGTCGTCCAAGGGGGAGCCTACGCGGAGCATCAGTTCGTGAGCGTAACCCGAGACGGAGAAACGACCGCCATAGATGGCGATAACTTCACCGTGCGGCTAGGGCCGGGTTGCGGCAGCCGACTGCAGATCCGGATGACGCGCTATGCCAACCGACCCACCTGCGTCTTCCCGTGGGATCGTTAGAGGGCTTGGGAAAGCTGGAAAGTCGATAGTTTGGGAATCGTTCCACCAACAGATTCTACGGGCGTACGCTCGGCCTTTTAGACGAGAGAGGCAAGTACATGGCAAGCGCGAGTAAACCCAATGTTCTGATCTTTCTCTGCGACCAGTTGCGCATCGATTTGCTGGCCTGCTATGGGGAGACGCTTGTTCGCACGCCGAACATCTCTGCCCTGGCGCAGGATTCCTGTGTTTTCGAGCGGGCGTATACGCCCTGTGCGATCTGCTCGCCTGCTCGCGCCAGCCTGCTTACCGGCCTATACCCCCACGGCCACCACATGTTCAACAATTCGACCCCTGGCTATTCCTACTGCGAGCAAATGCGGCCCGGCGTCGCGATGATACAGGACTGGATTGATGAGGAGAGCAACTACGAGTCGGCCTGGTTTGGGAAGTGGCACATAGGCCCGGCCCAGGACCTGTTCGACTCCCGCTTCCACCATACTCAGAAGCCTCACGAAGGCGGGCCCGAGTTTCTGACCAGTTCCCACTGGCATCCCAACACGCGCATCGCGCCCCTGGTGGAAAGCGTCGGGCAGGGTACTGCAGGTACGCTGGACGTCGGGCTGGAGGGATTTCCCGATGTTGTTGCGGCCCGCTACTCTCAAGAGTTCCTGCACAACCGCGACGGGACGAGGCCATTTTTCCTGACCTGCTCCTTCCCGGGGCCGCACAGCCCCTGGATGGTCCCAGACGAATGGGGCATTCGTTACGACCCGGAAGACATCGAATTGTGGCCCAATCGCTTTGACAATTTTGAAGGAAAACCGATCAACCAAAGAAAGCTGCGCCTGATGCAGGACGTTCGCGGGAAAGATCTTTTGCAGTCCGCGGCGCGCCCGTTGCCGGACGGGGATTCCCGGCAGACTCAGGAGATGAAGGACAGGGAGTTGCAGGAGTTGCTGGCCTGTTGCTTTTCCTACATGGAGCTTATCGACAAGATGGTTGGGGAAGTGGTGGCAACGCTCAAGGAACTGGGTCTGTATGAGGAGACAGCCATCGTCTTTACGGCAGATCATGGCGATATGGCCGGTTCCCACGGACTTATGAACAAGGGCGCGTACATGTATGACGAGATATACCGCATACCCCTGCTGGTAAAGGCCCCGGGAACGCCCCAACCCAGGCGGAGCGGCGCGTTTGTGCATTTGATGGATGTAACCGCGACCTGTCTGCACTTGATGACGGAGGATATACAGGAGAGCATGATGGGGCAGAGCCTGCATGGCGAGTCACTGCTTCCGCTCGTGCAGGGAGACGACGACTGGGGGCGGGCTATGCACTACGCCGAGTACCACGGCGACTGGTACGGTCACTATTCGGCGCGGATGGTGACGGACGGCCGCTGGAAGCTGGTGTGGAATCTGACGGACCTGTGCGAACTGTATGATCTGGAAAACGATCCCCACGAGCTAAGCAATTGCTTTTACGATCCCGAATATGAAGATGTGCGCGCCAGTTGCTTCGATTATCTGATGGCGGAGGCGCGACGCACGGACGACGCGCAGTTGCGACTGCTGCTGCCGCAGGTCGAGATAGCGGCACAGGGGACGGCCGGCCTCTGATTCCAGCGAAAGGCAAGTTCCAGCACAGTCGGCACTGCTGCATGAGTGCGAGCCTGCGCTCGCTCGAAGTTGAAGTCGGAACAGGCAGTTTGTATGGCCAACGTGAGCAGACCCAACGTCCTGATCATCCTTTGTGACCAGTTGCGGCTCGATCTGTCGACCTGTTACCGGGAGACGCTGGCGCGAACGCCGAACATCACGGAACTGGCCGGGGATTCCTGTCTGTTCGAACGGGCGTATACGCCCTGCGCGATCTGCTCGCCTGCCCGCGCCAGCCTGCTGACCGGCCTCTACCCCCACGGCCACCATATGTTCAATAACTCTACCCCCCGATATTCCTACTGCCAACACCTGCGGCCGGACATGACGATGCTTCAGGACTGGGTCGACGATGAGAGCGACTATCAGTCGGCCTGGTTTGGCAAATGGCATATTGGCCCGGCGCAGGACCTGTTCGACTCTCGATTCCACCACACGCACGACGAGCCATACGAAGGCGGGCCCGTCTTTCTGGATACCACAAACTGGAACAATAAGAGGCAAATCGGCCCCCTGGTTCAGAGTGTGGGGCGAGGCGCCGCCGGCACGCTGGACGTGGGGATGGAAGGGTTTCCCGATGTGGCCGCGGCACGTTACACGCAGGCGTTTCTGCGCTCCCGCGACACGAAGAGGCCGTTCTTCGCTATCTGCTCCTTCCCGGGTCCGCACTTTCCCTGGATGGTTCCGGAGGAGTGGGGCATTCGCTACGACGCGGCTGATATCGAAATGTGGCCGAATCGCCATGACACGTTTGAATGGAAACCGATCAACCAGAGGAAAATCCGCCTGTTGAACGAGGCCAATGCCGGTGGTCTTTCTTCAGAGGAGCAGGACCAGGAGCTCAAGGAGATGCTGGCCTGCTGCTTCTCCTACATGGAGCTGATTGACGAGATGGTGGGCGAGATCGTGTCGACACTCAAGGGGCTCGGCCTCTATGAAGATACCGCCATTATTTTCACTGCGGACCATGGCGACATGGCCGGGTCACACGGGCTGATGAATAAGGGCGCGTATATGTATGACGAAATCTATCGCATTCCCTTGCTTCTGAAAAGGCCTGGGGCGTCCTGCGCATCTCGCAACAGTTCCTTTGTTCACCTGATGGACGTGACGGCCACGTGTCTGCATCTGATGACGGGTACGGAACAGGACAGTTTGTCGGGGCGGCGCCTTCACGGGCAGTCACTTCTGCCGCTGGCCGAGGGCGAGGCGGACTGGCCGCGCAGTATGCATTACGCAGAGTATCACGGCGACTGGTACGGTCACTATTCGGCGCGAATGGTGACCGACGGGTGCTGGAAGCTGGTGTGGAATCTGACGGATCTGTGCGAACTGTATGATTTGGAGAATGACCCCCACGAGTTGCACAACCGCTTCTACGACCCCGACTTGGAAACGGTACGTGCCACGTACTTTGAATATCTGACGGCTGAGGCGCAGCGCACGGGCGACGGCCAGCTGCGGTTGCTGAAGCCGCAGGTCGAAATTGAAGCGCAGGGCACGGCGGGGTTGCGAGTCTGATAACGGGCTCGTTCCTATGCTGTCGCCACGGCTTCATTCGTTGCCGCCTTTGCCCACTCGACGAAGAATGCACGAAAGGCAAATTGCATGGCCAACCAGAGCAAACCCAACGTACTGATCTTCCTCTGCGACCAGCTGCGCATCGATCTGTTGACCTGTTATCAGGAGACGTTGGTACGGACGCCCAACATTACCGCCCTGGCAAACGACTCGTGCCTCTTTGAACGGGCCTATACTCCTTTGGCTCTGTGCTCGCCGGCTCGGGCCAGCCTGCTCACCGGCCTCTATCCGCACGGCCACCATATGTTCAACAACTCGACCCAGCACTATTCCTACTGCGAACACCTGCGGCCGGACATGACAATGCTGCAGGACTGGGTCGACGATGTGGGCGACTATGAGTCGGCCTGGTTTGGCAAGTGGCACATCGGTCCGGCGCAGGACCTGTTCGACTCCCGTTTTCACCATACGCACGACGAGCCACACGAAGGCGGCCACGTCTTTCTGGACAGTTCGCACTGGCACCCGAATACGAGGATCGCTCCGCTTGTTCAGAGCGTGGGGCGCGGCACCGCGGGTACACTGGACGTGGGGATGGAGGCGTTTCCAGACGTGGTCGCGGCCCGCTACACGCAGGCGTTTCTGCGCTCACGCGACGAGACGAGGCCTTTTTTCGCCACCTGTTCCTTCCCGGGTCCGCACTTTCCCTGGATGGTTCCGGAGGAATGGGGCATTCGCTATGATCCCGCTGATATCGAAATGTGGGCCAATCGCCATGACACGTTTGAGGGAAAACCGATTAACCAGAGGAAAATCCGCCTACTGAACGAGTCAAATGCCGGTGCTCTCTCTGCTGAGGAACAGGACCAGGAGCTTAAGGAGTTGCTGGCCTGCTGCTTCTCGTACATAGAGCTGATCGACGAGATGGTAGGCGAGGTCGTGTCAACGCTCAAGGAACTCGACCTCTATGAAGATACCGCTATTGTCTTCACAGCGGATCATGGCGACATGGCGGGGTCACACGGGTTGATGAATAAGGGCGCCTATATGTATGATGAAATTTATCGCATTCCCATGCTTCTAAAGAGGCCTGGGGCGACCGACGCATCACGCAACAGTTCATTTGTTAACCTGATGGACGTGACGGCCACTTGTCTGCATCTTATGTCGGGTTCGGAGCAGGACAGTCTGTCGGGCCGGAGCCTTCACGGGCAGTCACTGCTGCCCTTGGTCGCGGGGGAGGCGGAGTGGCCACGCAGTATGCATTACGCGCAGTATCACGGAGACCCGTGGGGGCACTACTCCTCCCGCATGGTGACCGACGGGCGCTGGAAGTTGGTCTGGAATCTGACGGACCTGTTGGAACTGTACGATTTGGAGAACGACCCCCACGAGTTGGAAAACCGTTTCTACGATCCGGCATGCGACGAGGTGCGCGCCGCATGCTTCGACTATCTGCTGGCTGAAGCGAGGCGAACCGGAGACGCCCACGTCTTCTTGTTGAAGCCGGAACACGAGATGGTAATTCGAGGGATCCCAGTGCCCGGTAGCTCTTAGTCTGCAAACACTGAGGCGAAACACGTGGCGTTACTGGAATCGATCCACACTTCCCATACGATTGAAGAAAACCAGAGGATAAAGAGGAGGTCAACGATGAAATTTGGTGTCTTTCTTCCCAGCCACGGGCCGGCGAAGTCGCCGCAGTCGGTCCATCAGGTGGCGCAGGCGGCAGAGCAGGCCGGCTACGACTCGTTGTGGGCGGCAGATCATGTGCTAGTGCACCAGCGGTTCAGCGACTTCTGTATGATCGAGACGTTTGTGACGTTGGGATATGTGGCGGCGATCACCGAGACGATCACATTGGGCACAACCGTACTTGTGCTGCCTCAGCGCGATCCGATCCTGGCGGCCAAGCAGGCGGCCGCAGTTGACCAGTTCTCGGGCGGGCGCCTGATTCTAGGGCTCGGCGTGGGGTGGATGGATGACGAATATCGCTATTTGCGCACTGACTTCAGTAAGCGCGGGCGCATGATGGACGAGTTGCGT
>VYDA01000232.1 GCA_009843665.1 Caldilineaceae bacterium SB0675_bin_29
TTCCGAATATGTGCCAGCGCAGGCAAGGCAGGCGGAGTGGACTCCCAATTGGGCCTGGCGTACACCGCTTTGACCTTCAAGAGCCCGCTACAGAAATCCTGACGGTACATTCCGTTATTCCAGATCCAGGCAGACCGCATATAGGCCACACACGGAACATGGCTCAGTAGTTACAAACCAAAACGAAATTACTGGAAACCGCAGTTGAGCGAATACACAAATTTCGACATCACCATTACCGGCGACAGGGCTCCCTATGCCGTCCTGGCGTCCTATCGCGGCCTCAGCGGCGCCTCCACCTTCAGTCAGGATGCCCTCCATTCAGTCTGGGTGGGCTTCCTGGCCCGGCTGGGCGACCCGTACCAGACACAAGGCGAAGAGTTGCTTGCCGAAATCGGCAGCAGGCTCTTTTCTGAACTGGTCCGCGATCAGGTTCGAGACCTCTGGGCCCAGGCCCGGGCTGACCTGGACGACGGCGGACGCCTGCGGCTCAGGCTCATCCTGCACCCGCCCGCAGTCGCAGCCCTGCCTTGGGAAACGCTCCACGATCCCCTTCGCAATCAGTCCTTTGCCGCCGACACAAACATCTCACTCGTTCGCACCCAGAATCTCGTCAGCTATGTTGCTCGCCCCAGGGCCCTGGAGGCGGCGCTGCCTCTCAAAGTTTTGTTGGTGACGGTCGATTCAGGACTACCCGGCGCCGCAATACAGCACGGGCCCGACCGGGGTGACCTGGGCCATAATCTGGCCGCACACATGGAGAGCGACCAGATCCGTTCGGCAATCGAAAAGCTTCCATCCGACCGCGTGGAGTTGGAGCACCTGGACGGCCGCGTCACCATCCAGCAGATCCAGGAACGGTTGAAGACCACCTGGCCCGACATCCTGCACTATGTCGGCCACGGCAATGAGGATGGCCTCCTGCTCTGGGCCGGTGACGCCGCTGCCCTTGTGTCGGCAACAACACTGCGCACCGTATTGCAACAGGCAGAATCGGTGAAGTTTGTCTTCCTCAACGCCTGCCTCGCCGGACAGGTCGACAGTGCACGACCCTTCGCCGGCATCGCCCACCAGTTGCTCCAGAGCGGCCTGCCCGCCGCGATCGCCATGCGCTATGAGATCATGGATCGTTCCGCTGTGCACTTTGCCGCCGGGGTCTACAATGCCCTCGTGGCCGGCCAGGCCCGCGGCCAAATCGACGCCGCTGTCACCATAGCCCGCAACAACCTGTACATCAACGACCCCAACCGCGCCGACTATGCAACGCCCATCCTCTGGCTCAACTCGGACGACGGCCGCATACTGACCATCGACGATCCCCAGCAGACGCAAGCATCCACCTCCCCCCGCTCAATCTTCACCCGTTCCCAGATGGGAAGTTCTTCGTTGCGGCTCGAATTCAAGCTGGCGGAAAAAGAGGCGTGGTACCGCTCCCTGCCCGAAACAATCTCCGATCCCCATCTGCCCTTCGAATACCAACGTCGCCGTCGCATCGTCGGTCTGCTGCTGAGGATACTACAGCAGGCGGTAGAGGAGCGGGATCAGGGCCGGGACATCGACATCAGGTCTGTACAAAAGCGCCTCTCTACATTCGAGGAAGAGAGGCGCCACATCCAGAATATTCTTGACCATTGCCTGGATCGTTCCTAAGATCTGATGCCGTGGCGCAGACCACCATTCGACTGCTTCATCTCGCCCTTCTCTACGCGATTCTCTGCTACCTGGGCGTAGAGGTCGCCCTCACACTTCGGGATCTTCGAGAGAATGACTCCAGCAGCCTGCAGGCAACGTTTGAGCCTCGCGCCCTTTCCTCCCCAGCCGGCCAGATTCCCTTTCTCGGTGTAACCGTCGCCCTCGAGCAATACAACACCCCGCATGATCGGCAGCAGGCGCTGAACCGTCTGCGCGGCGCCGGTTTCGGCTGGGTACGGCAGCGTGTCGACTGGGGCCGCATCGAACCCCAACCTGGAGAATTCCAATGGGCCTGGACCGACCAGGTCCTGACTGAAATCGCCGCCGCAGGGCTGGTGCCGGTCATCTTGCTCGACGGTAGCCCGGCCTGGGCAAGGGACAGCGTAGACCGACCCCCATCAGCCCCCTCGGAAAACGACATGCCATGGCGATTAGCGCCCCCCGCCGCGCCAGAGACCTTCGCCCGCTTTGCCGCTGCATTTGCCCGCCGCTACCAGGACGCAGTCCGCTTCTATCAAATCTGGGATGAGCCCAACATTGCACCCCACTGGGGAAACCGTCTGATAGATCCGGTCGGCTACGCCCGCCTTCTGCGCGCGGCGGCCGTTGCTGTCCGCGATGCCGACCCCGACGCGGTCATTCTGGCCGCAGCGCTGGCGCCTACCCAGGACCGCGGCCACACCGCCGTCGACGAAGGCTTCTTCCTCCAGCGGCTCTACGCCGCCGGCGCCGCGCCCTACTTCGACGCCGTTCTCGTGCAGCCCTTCGGCTTCGGGACCGCGCCCGAAGATCCCCGCAGCCGCGTCGACGCGCTCAACTTCCGTCGCGCCGCCTGGGTGCGCCGCGTGATGGTCGCCGCCGGCGATGCCCAGACTCCCATCTGGGCCGTCCGTTTCGGGTGGAATCGGCAAGTTCAAGACCACTGGAAGACCGTATCAGCGGCCGACCAACTGCGCCTTACAGAGGAGGCCATCCGCTATGCGCAGGCACACTGGCCGTGGCTGGCAGCAATGGGATGGCCGGAAGATCGTCCGGCCGCACCCCCGCCCGATCCAATGTGGGGCTTCTCCCTCATCGCGCCCGATGGGAAAGAGCATGCCCTGCTCTCCGTGTTTGCTGCCACTGCTCAGGCAACAACCGAGACCGAACCATCCCCAACAAGGGACTTGCTTTTCCTGCGACTCGCCTTCCTGCTGCTGGCTAGTGGTTTCCTTCTCCTGTGGGCAGCGCTCACGGCCCGCACACTGCCTCTGCGCCGCTGGCAAGCCCTCTACCGGACTTGGCCGCTATCCGGCAAGCTAGCTGTCTGGGCCCTCCTTCTCACCGTCTACTACCTTGCCGTCTGGCCGCCGCTGATCCTCCTCTGCTGGCTCGCCGCCGCACTTCTCATCGCCGCCGAGCCGGTCTCGGGACTCATGATCGCGGCCGCCGCTCTGCCCTTCCACTTTCAGCACAAAGAGCTGCGGCTCGTCGGCCCCATCTGGGCTGTCCCCCCGGCCCAAGCCGCGCTGCTGGCCACACTTCCCGCCCTTGCGCAGCACGCCATCCACGCCAGAGTCTGGCGCATCAAATCTAAGCTCAGCGCCGCCTATCCCGTTCGCCAAACAAGCGTCGCAGTACGTAACGCGCACCGCGCCGATCTGCTCGTCGCCGCCTGGATCGTGATCAGCCTCTTGGCCGCCGGCAACGTCTGGCACTGGCCAGGCTATTTTGTCGGACTCTGGGAGATTGTAGTGGTACCAACCCTGCTTTACATCGGTATCAGGCTTTTGGCCGCCGAGCCGCGTCAGCAGCGGACCGTACTGACTGCCCTCTTCGCCGGCGGCGCACTTACCGCCGGCTTCGGGGGAATCGACTGGCTGCTCGGCGGCGGCGTCTCCGCGGACGGCGTGCGGCGCCTTATGGGTATCACCTTCTCCCCCAATCAGACCGCCCTCTACCTCCTGCGCACACTCCTCGTCGGCGTCGGTCTCCTGGCAGCCGGCGGGCTCAGGCGTCCCCCGCTGACCGCGAGCTGTATTCTTGTCGCCGCAGCCCTGCTTCTGACGGCTAGCCGCGGCGCACTCCTCCTCGGCCTTCCAGCCGCAACTCTCGTCACCGCCGTGGCCGCCGCCAAACAGGAACGGCTCCGCCTGGGTAAGCGATCTGCAGTCCTGTTGACGCTGGTGGCTGGCCTGACAATAGTCGTCGGCTTGGAGATCGTCCTGCTCTATAGCGAACGCCTCCTGAATTTGGAGACCCTCCGCTCGCGCACCCTTATCTGGAGAGACGCCCTGGCACTCTGGGTACAGTACCCGCTATTCGGCGCAGGCCCGGGTGGATTCTACTGGAACTTCCCGGCCTTCCTTCAGCCCTCCCCGGCAGCGAATCCCAGCCTCCTGCATCCACACTCCGTCTGGCTGGAGTACGCCACAGGTTGGGGCGTTGCCGGGCTGTTGTGGCTTAGCGCACTGCTTTTCTGGCTGGTTTCCGTCTTGAGACGGCCACTGCTCGGGCCACAGGCATGGTACAGGATCGGCCTCCTGGCAGCCATTGGAGCCGCCTTGGCGCACGCCCAAGTGGACGCATTCGCCGCCCTACCCGAGTTGGCAGCATGGAATTTCGCCGCGCTGGCACTGCTGGCAACGCCACACGGTACCAACGAGTGACGGCCCGCCTCATTCAGGTTGCAGTTCCCTGACAATGCCACTACTATTCTGTCAGAGAAGACGGTCTATGGTCGACAGTTCCCAAAGAGCCAATTCGACAACCTAAAGGAGGGCTCACTGTGGTACAAACACAACTCACACCGCAACAGCTGGCATTCTTCGACACCTTCGGCTACCTCTACTTTCCCGGTCTGCTGGCCGACTGCGCTGACAAAATCATCGACGAATTCGAAGCAATTTGGGCCGCGCACGGCGGCGGTCACCACGGCCGGGAACACGATGGCGAGCAGCGCTCCTGCATCCTTCCTTTCCCCGACAAGAGCGTGTTTCTCAGTTCCCTCCTGGACGACCCGCGCATCCATGACATCGCCGCCGGCATCTGCGGCGACGACTTTAACTACACCAGCGGCGACGGCAACTACTATGCCGGCGACACGCGCTGGCATTCCGATGGATTCAATTCCGATCGTATTCTCAGCATCAAGATCGCCTTCTACCTCGACCCCCTCACGCGTGACAGCGGTGCACTGCGCATCATTCCGGGCAGCCACCGCGCCGGTGACGCCTACGCAGATGCTGTTGAGAAGGATATTCGGGAAAGCGGGAAGATCTGGGGACTGGAGGGGCCCGATGTTCCGGCATTGATCCTGGAGACCACCCCCGGCGACATCGTCGTGTTCAACCACAATCTCAAGCACGCCGCCTTCGGGGGCTCAGAGCGCCGCCGCATGTACACCATGAACTTCTCACGCCGCTACCCAGAGCACCGGCTCGAAGAGCTGCGCGAGGTACTCGGCCGCGAGGCTCGCTTCTGGATCGACCGCATTCACGGCGAAGCCATGATCGCCACCGCCGGGCCGGAGCGTATGGTCCATCTCGAGCAGGTCAGGGCCAACGACACCCACCTGGCAGACTTGACGCGCGAACTGAAAAAGACAATGAAAGAGCCGGCGCGTGGCTGAAGGCACAAACCCGTCCAGGTCGCCGCTGCAAACCAGTCCACTCTCTACGTGGCGACCTGCACCTTTTCCCCGGTCTCCGCGCTCAGATAGATAGCATCCAGCAGCTTCATGAACGTCAACGCATCCGCCGGCGATACATCGGGAGGCTGCTCTCCGCGAATGGCCGCGGCAAAGTCACGGATCTCCCCATCAAAGTCCCCGCTGCCGTGCTCCGCATTCTCCTCCACAAAACTGTCGCCCTCGGTGTAAATTGCACCCAACAAGCGTCGCGTGCCCGAACGTGTCTGTCCCGAAGGCAGCCGCGTCGACTCGACCTCAACCGTCCCATCCGTGCCCAGGACCCGCAGACGCAGGTCCCACGCCCGGTCCGCCCACGTGGCGATGACCGCAGACGTGTCCATCTGAATGGTGATGCCACCGGCGCATCCCACCAGGAAGCTCATGTAATCCTCAGAATGGCGCTCTACTTCGAGCCGAGTCGGAAACGCGCTGTGGCTGACTGCGAAGGCCCACTGTGGCTCCGGACAGCCCAGCAAATACCAGGCCTGGTCGAGGTAATGGGAGCCGTGTTGCCCCAACGCGCCCCCCTTCAATCCCCAGCGGTACAACCACTCCCGGCCGACCGGTGGCTCATAGTCCACGCCCCGCTCTCGATAGTGATAGTGGACGCGCGCGTGGTAAAGACGCCCTATCATTCCATCAGCGATAAGCGATCGGCTCCTCTTGTTCTCCTCCTCATGGCGCATGAAATAGGAGTAGACAAGTGTCTTTCCACTCCTCGCGGCGGCCGCATTGATCTCCTCAACATCCGCGGCGTTGATGCCGTGCGGCTTCTGCACCAGCACATGCTTGCCAGCCCGCAACGCGTCCAGTACCATCGGTTTGCGCACGTCCGGCGCCGTGGCGATTCCGACCGCGTCGACCTCGTCATCGGCCAGCAACTCACGATAGTCTCCGTAGACTCGCGCGACATCGTTCTCTTGCGCCACCTTCCGCGCCAGATCCTGGTTCAGGTCAGCCACCGCCCAGGCCACCGTATCTTCACCTGCGTGCGCGCCCGCAACCCAGGCCCCACCGACACGGCAGCCGACAGCGCCAATCCTGATCTTGTCCGCCATAACCCTACCCCCGGGCCGGTTCCGCCATCTCCGCCCGTGCCTTGGCCGACAGCGCCGGCAGATGGCTCTCGTGCGCCATCACCTGCTCCAAATGCCGCATCCGTGACGGGGACGCGGTATTGCGCATGACTTCGGAGTGCATCTGGTCTTTCCAGAATCGTGCGCCGCCCGCAACAAACTTCTCCAACTCCTCAATCTCTTCCGGCGTCTCGCAGTAAGCGCAGCAGTTGATCGTAAACATGCGCCGCGCCGTGCTTCCGCCGAACGACGAGTGCATCAGATTATGATTGAACGCCACAACATCGCCCGGCTGCGTCTCCAGCGCCACGTGCGGCACCTCTAGCTGCGAGATCCCCCACAGCTCGGGGGCCTCCCGCGCCTGTCTCGCCTGCCAGTCTTCCACATCCACCCGGTGCGAGCCGGGAATCACCCGCAAACAGCCCGTATCGGACGTCAACGTATCGAGATAGAAGGCAACCTTCAAGTATTCGCCAATCACATGAAAGCCGTCGCTGTGCCAGCGCGTATCGCCAGTGTAAAAGTTGCCGTCACCGCCGAGATAGTTGAAGTCGTCGCCCAGAATACTGCTGATAAGCCCATCAATACTGGGATGATCCAGCAGCGTACACAGCCTCTCCCTCTGATCGATAAACGGTACAATGCAGGAACGTTGCGTCCCATCATGCACCTGCCCGCTGGTCGCGAAGATCGATTCGAAATCCTCCGTAATCCAGCCAATCTCCTCCTTCACCAGTCCGGGAAAGTAGAGAAAGCCGAAAGTCTCGAAAAACTGTAGCTGATGCTGGCTGAGTTTCATTGATTTATCTCCTGAGAAGGGTGCCCTTGTCCTATGGAATGTCTCCACATGATGAAATCATACTCAATCTGTCCGAGTTGGAGAACATCCTCTCATCCAATCAGATCTGCCGGGGAACTTCTGCGCTCAGGCCACGGCCTTGTTCAACGCCGGCATGAGCTCGGTCTGAAACAGTTCAATATTGCGCAGCCAGCTCGCCTTATCGTCCCAGTCAAATCCCATCAGGACCAGAGTGCCGAACGGCCCGCTCTCCTCCATCAACGCCAGCAAACGCTCAAGCACATGGTCCACATCGCCCGCGATGATCTGTTCCGACATCCAGTAGTCCAAATTGCAGTCAGCGTTCGACATCTCCAGGTCTCGCTTGAGAACGCCCCTGCCCCGGGTCTTATCCATCAGTTTGGCGAGATACTCATAATTCCTCCCTACCGAGTTGGTCCGCGCCCGCTTCACCGCCTCTTCAGTCGTATCAGCCAGAAAGATCGCCCGCGCCACTCTCCAGTCGGCCCGGTCCGGCTTTCTTCCCGCCTCCTCCGCGCTGCGTGCGTAAGTCTCCCAGTTGTCCGCCAGCACATTCCCCGCCGCCACAGCAGCCGAAAACGGTGCGAAACCGTACCGCCCAGCCATCTTCAAGCTATAGGAATCGCGAGCAATACCTGGTACAAGGATCGGAGGATGCGGCTGTTGCAGCGGCTTGTGGATGAACCCTAACTGGGTTTCCTCATCGACATTTTCCTTGAGCGAGAACTGCCAGAACTGGCCTTCATGTTCATAAGGGGGGTCCGACGTCCACAGCTTCAAAATGACGTCAATCGCTTCAATCGTCATCCTGCCGCCATCCTTCGGATGCTGCCCATAAAGCTCATAGTCCGTGCTCGTCCCGCTCGGCCCAAGGCACAGATTGAGCCGCCCATGGGCCAGGTGATCCAGAAAAGCAAGCCGAGTCGCCAGATACGCCGGATGATGCAAATTAACGCAGATCGGCGAAGGACCAAATCGTATGCGCTTTGTCATCCCCAACGCCTTTCCAATAAAGACCTCCGGTACCACAACCGTCTCGTACCGCATCGTATGGTGCTCGCCAATCCAGAACTCCTCGAATCCCAACTCATCCGCCATCACCGCCAGCTCAATATCCTCGTCATACCCCTGCGCCAGCGGCTTCTCCGGCGGATGAAAAGGCATGATGAAAATGCCCGACTTGATCGCCTGTCCATTTGACGTCATAACCCGCACTTCCTTTCAGCTGAATGATATGAGTCTCGCGATTCCCTACTCGTTTTCCGCCGTCTCCACTCGGAAACCGTACATTTGGGCGGTGTCCAGATGAAAACGGAGACGCAGAGTTTGGTCCACCGGCAGCCCATCTTGGTCCTGCCAGCGAACGACGTGGCGTACACTGTCCGTGCAAACTGGGGCGCACTCCCCTTGTGAATATCCGGGCAGCGTCTCGCCCGAAGAGGAGAGCAGTTCAACCGCCAGACTTCCCTGCGAGGCATCTGCGTTGACCACCAGTTGGCCCGACGGCAGTTTGAGCGGAACCGTCTCGACGATCCCGCCAAAATGACCCGCGTCAAGCGAAACAAATCCGTCCAGCCGCCACGATGCCCGCGCGATGGTCGCGGTCTTCGGCGGCATCGGGCCGCCGTGCATGGTGTTGATGGCGGTGTAATATTGGCAAACCTCGGCGCCCGGGGCGATGGGGCGGTCGGGGGGACAGAGACGGCGGGCCGCCGGGCAAGAGCCCCGCCCCCCGCGCGGAATGATCGGCGAACGGTCAGCGAAACGCTCCCAGCTGCGCCCGTCGCGGCTATGCACCAGCTGCGCCTCAATCGGCCCATCCCACGGGCTTTGCTCGGCCCCGACTTCCTGCCCCTGCATGTCGCGGTAAACGTTGAAAACAGGCAGAAAACCGAGAAACTGTCCGCCATAGACGAAGCCCGACATGCCGTAGAACTCCCCCCGCTGTTCGGGGTCCTGGGTCCAGGCATCGTCCTCTTCATCGCTGACGATGATCAGTTCCGGCTCGGACCAGTCCAGGAAGTTCCTGCTCGTGCATACCGCGATCAGGCGGCGGTCAAAGCCCCCAATGTCGCCCCAGCGCCGGTGGAAGGCGAAATACTCGCCCGCACGGCTGTCGTGCGCCACCGTGATCGCCTCCAGCGTCTCGGTCGAATTCATCAATATCGGATTGACGTCATACTCGTTCCACACCAGGCCGTCGGCAGAGTGGGCAACCCAGTAACCGAACTGATCGCGGCTCCAATCCCAGGCCGCCATCTTGTAGCGCTCCGATGGGTCGGCCGCCTCGTCAACGATCACAGTGGGGCTGTGTTTATCGAACAGGAGGATATTGTTCGCCCGCGAGCCGTCAAACTCATGCAGGCCCAGCTCCGGCTTTTCCCAGTTGAGGCCGTCAGCCGAAGTGGCGTAGAGGATCATATCCCCCTGCCGTTCACGCAGGCCGGGCGCCCGGTGCTGGTGCCCGCGTCCAATCCGCGTCAGATACCACACGCGAAACTGCTGCGTGCCGGCATCGTAATGCACCGTGCCGTAAATGTAAACCCGGCCCCCCTCCCACGGTCGGTCGGGCAAAAGCACAGGCTGCTCCAGCTTCTTCCCCGGATGGAGCGTGCGCACCACGCCGCGTTTGGAGCTGATGATGGCATCATCGACGAAAAGCTGTGTCTCTGAGCCGATCGAAAACGCTTCATTCTGGTCTGTGTTCTGGGAGCCCATCAACCAACCTCCTGGCCGTCGCAGACGCCGGTTAGCTGTTGTCGACAAACTGCAAGGAGTACAACTTACAACCGTTCATCTGGAACCGCAAGCGCACCACGCGCCCCGCCAATTCGCCGACATGCGCGCGGCCTCCCCAGGTCGCAAAATGGCGAACAGAGTTGCCGTTCACTTCGTCGGCTTCCCCCATACTATAGCCTTCCATAGGTGTGCCGTCTTCGTCCTCAATCTGAACCCGGATCGCGCCCCCCGCGCTCGTGTCCGCGTTGAGAGCCAGCCGTTCTCCCCGAAAACGCAGCGGCACAGTCACCAACTCGCCGCCCTCGTACGGTGCATCAACCGAGACAAAGCCGTCCAGTCGCATCTTGGCGCGGAAGTAAGCTCCCCTCTTGAGCGCAACGCCCTCACTGATTCCATATCGGAAGCCGCCATAGTAGATCCACAGTTCATCGCCGACCTGCACCGGCTGAGTGAACGCGTAGATCATCTTGGAATCGCCCGCGTCCGGCGGCCCCAGCCGCAGGAACGGGTTACGTTCCCCCGCCCGCTGCCACTTGATCCCATCGCGGCTCGTTGCCAGCTGCACGTCGACCGTGTCCGGGAAACCGCCCATCTTCTCCTGGTCTCTGCCGACTTCTGGAAACGGATTCGTAGACCAGTGCCACCAGACCTCCGGCAGCGCTAGGTAAGCGTCCGCTGTTCCGGGATACTTGAAAACACAGTTCCCATGAAAGTCCATGATCTGCCGGCTCTGTCGCTGACGCTTCACCGGCAGCGTCAGGTCGACCTCGTCCGCACCCAGCACGAGCCCCAAATCCTCCCACTGCTCAAAGTCCGGCGACACCAGCCGCCGCACCGCCCGGTAGCGGTCCCCGTAACGATCCGCGGTCCACAGACGGGAATAGCCCACATACTGCTGGATCCGTTCATCCCAGAAGACCACGTTCAGGCAGTCGCAATGCCCCGGAACTGGATTGTTCCCGCACGCCGTCCAGCGCAAACCGTCGGGAGAACAGAAACCTGTCAGCCCCGACTTACCCTCCTCCGCCACAACGATCTGGCTCCAGAGCTTGTACCGCCGCTCCGGCGCCGCACCCGGATCCCTGAAAACCGTCCCCCCGTTCCAGCCAGCCTGCTGCACCCTGTCATGCACAGTCGGCCCCAGGATATTGTTGTCCCCGCTGCCGCGGTATTCCACCAGACCCAGATTAGGCCTCTCCCAGTGCACACCGTCCGTCGACTCAGCGTAGCAAAGCCTGCCCCGCGTATGCGCCCAAAAGCGCCTCGAATCCTCCGCCGTCCCCGTCACCGGCAACTCCACCCCCGCCGGCGCGTCCCACTCG
>VYDA01000362.1 GCA_009843665.1 Caldilineaceae bacterium SB0675_bin_29
TCTACACGGTGCTTGGCACGACGTTCACGCTGATAGTCTGCCTGCTGGCGGCATACCCGCTCTCGGAGCCGCGCTTTCGCTTGCGCGGTCCGATCAGCCTGATCCTGGGGCTGACGCTGTTTTTTTCTGCCGGCCTGATTCCCACCTACCTGACCTACCAGAGTTATGGACTCCTGAATACGATCTGGGTGATTACCTTGCCGGTTGCCTTCAACTTCTGGTTTATCATCCTGGTGCGGGCCAATATTTCGACGATACCGCGCGAGCTCAAGGACGCCGCCCGCGTGGACGGCGCCAGCGATTTTCGTATCCTGTTGCAGATCATCGTGCCCCTGTCCAAACCGATACTCGCGACCATCGCGCTGTTTGTTGCCGTGGCGATCTGGAACGACTTCTTCAACCCGCTGCTCTATCTCAACAACTCGGAAAAGTTCCCCTTGACCATCATGCTGCGGCGGATGCTGATACGGGGAGCCACCGGGGAGGTGGTGCAGGGGAACTACGCCGACACTTTGCAGGCGAAGGCGTTTTTCAGGCAGGTAAAGATGGCAACCGTCATCGTGACCTTGGGTCCCATCCTGCTGGTATATCCCTTTGTCCAGAAGTATTTTGTACAGGGCACACTGGTCGGCGCGATCAAGGGGTAACCCCGGGCGCGCTATCGTCAAATCGAGGGAAGGAGGTGGTCTTATCGAGTGGTACCTTGGCTACAGTCTGTACTCTATAGAGTCTGCGATTCATCCGCCCTATACACAGTAGAGGAGATGGAAATGAAGAAATCCAACCTGTCGTTATCTGCTTGCGTGCTCATTGTTTTGAGCATGCTCCTGGTGGGCTGCGTTCCACAGGCGCCCGCGACCGCCGAGTCCACCGGGGCCGTCGAGTTGGAGTTGATGATCGCGCCCGAAGGTGTCTTTGGAGATATCACGCCTGAGACCTACTCAATGCAGCTGCTGGCCGACCGGACCGGCTTCAGCTATGCGTTCCGCCAGATCCCGCGCGAGTTTCTCGGCGAGCGGATCGCCACCACCCTGGCCTCCGGTGATCTGCCCGACATCATGCAGTTAGGCCTGCCGGCCGATTCAACCGGGACGCCGATGGACATTGCGCACGAGTTCGGCCCGCAAGGGCTGTTTGCCTCGCTAACCCCCTACATCGAGGCTGGCGACATGCCCAATCTCGTGGCCGAGATGGAAAGACAGCCCGATATGGAGAAGTTGATGACCTCGCCCGACGGCAACATATACGCCGTGCCTCAGGTCAGACGGCTGCGCCAGCTGCGGCCGTGGCTGCAACTGCGGGCGGACCTGATCGAGCAGTGCGGGATCATCGAGGACAGGTGGAACGGCAACTGGGACGCCATCCTGACTCTGGAGGATCTCAAGGGCGCTATGTTGTGCCTGAAAGATCAACTGGGCGGCAAGCCTGTCATCTCCAGCCGCAGCGGCTTCACCGGCCATACGGGCAACTGGGCCAAATGGCTGGGCACCGACCTGACCGTTTACTACAACCCCTACACCGAGCAGTATGAGTATGGCCCGCTGATGGACCGCTTCCGCACCATGGTCGAGTTCATGAATTGGATGTGGGAGAACGGCGTCCTGCATCCGGAGTATGCGACCATGAGCGACCCGGACTGGGAGGCGCTGGCGCGCGGCACCTGCGAGGCCGGAGCCATTCTCGAGAACACGGGCTGGCACTTCTATTCGTGCGTCGCCAATGCCGGCATTGACCAGGGCAAGTTCTACCCCGTCATGTCGCTGACGGTCGACGGCGAAAAGATTCTCTGGCCCGCCCCCTCCAATGTCTGGCTGGGGAACCCCCTGGTCATCTCGGGCTCCTCCTCCCAGGCAGAGATTGAAGCATCCGTGTGGCTGATCGACTATCTGTTCAGCACCGAGGGCCGCTTCCTGATATACCAGGGCAAAGAGGGCGTGGATTGGACCTATCGCGCCGACGGCACCAAGTGCTATACCGACACCATTCAGCGTCATCCGAGTTTGAAGGAAAAGCACTACTGCGCCGGCGCGATCCCCGAGTCCCCGCCCGCGATGACCAACGAAACGGCGTTCATCAATGACATCGGCTCGCTCGCCCGCGTATGGTGGCCGGAGGCTGAGCCGCACTGGGGTCTGATGGCAGACTGGCCGGCGCCGGAATTTCCGGATGGCTGGAGATGGATTGACGATCAGTTCATCAATCCCAGCGGCTCCTACGGCGACCCGCTGCCTTCCATCGTACTGAACGAAGAGGAGGCGGAGACCGCCGCCAGCCTCGGCGCTCCGATTGACACCTATCTGCTTGAAACGATCCAGCAGATGATCGAGGGGCAGATTGAAATCAATGACGACACGTGGGGTGAGCTCACCTCCACGATCGAGAGCATGGGCGCCCAGGACATTGTGGATGCGTACAACTCCGCTCTGTCGCGCGCGCAGTAGCGCAGTAGGGTAGCTGCGACGCGCCCAATCTGACCGGCGTGCGATCCGGACTGTACGCCGTCTAACGACCAAGACGCTGGAGACAGAGGGATTTGCCGTCTCCAGCGTTCCTTTTCACTGGCAAGCGCCGGAGCAAATATGGCGAATGACAGGACGGTAGAGGATCTGATCCGATGCGCGGTGATCACCGGCGGCCACGGCTATGACGTGCTCAACTTTCACCGGTTTTTCCGCGGCCTGGCGGGGGTCGATGCCTATATCCAGCATATGGACGACTTCGCCTCTGCGCGCGCAAACGTGCGCGACAGCTACGACGTCGTTCTCTTCTACACGATGTTGATGGAGGGCCCCACCGACGACGGAGGGCCGTGGTACGCGGGACGGCCCAAGACTGCATTGGAGCACCTGGGCGAGACGGAGCAAGGCATCGTCCTCCTGCACCATTCCATCCTCGCCTACCCGCAGTGGCCCCTCTGGAGCGAGATGGTCGGTATCCGGGATCGCAGCTTCGATCATCATCCCGAGCAGACGCTGCGCGTCGAGATCGCCGATCCCGGCCATCCGATAACCAAAGACCGCAACGCCTGGGAGATGGCCGACGAGACATACATGATGGATGAACCGGGCACGGACAGCGAGATTCTGTTGACAGCGGACCATCCCAGGAGCATGGGCGCCATCTCCTGGACGCGGATGCACAGGCGTGCCCGCGTCTTCTGCTTCCAATCGGGGCATGACAATCTGACCTGGGCAAACCCCGATTTTGGCGAGACCGTGCTGCGCGGAATCCAGTGGGCAGCGCAACGAATCTAGGCGCGGCCTTTATCCCTTAGACGGCTGTATGCGTGCGTTGGTGACAAGACTTCGGCCCAACAAGAGACGCGAGAAGGTACTGGTCGGCGACTGGCCGGCGCCGGAGGGACCGACCGGCAACCAGGTCAAGAGCCGAACCATCTATTCGGGCATCACCAACGGCACCGAGCACAACGACCTGGTCAGCGGCAACTATGCGCACCCTGACGACGCCCTGCCGGCCGGGTGGGGCTATCAACACGTGGGGCGCGTGATCGAGACCGGGCCTGATGTTACGCAGCTTGCCGTCGGCGACCTGGTGTATATCAACGCCGACCACAAGGAATATGTGGTAACGCGTGAAGATGGGCTGCTCATCAAACTGCCGGAGGACGTTGACCCCAGGCAGGCCGCGCTGTTCGGCATGTCCAGTGTGGCGATGCGCTCCTGCCGGCACGCTGATCTGCGCATGGGCGAACGTGTCCTCGTCGTCGGCCAGGGGTTTATCGGCCAGATGGCGGCCCAGATCGCCAGCGTGATGGGCGCACGCGTCGCCGCCTGCGAAATCGACCCGCGCCGGCTGGAACTGGCGCGACGGATCGGCGCTGCCGAGGAGGTGTTTGACGTTGCCGGTGACGGCTGGGAGAAACAGATCGCCGCTGGCGCCTTCGATGTAGTCATCGACGTGGCGGGCGTCGAGGGGATGGAGGACGGGCTGATTCGCGCGCTCAAGAGCCGCGGCAGGCTGCTGCTCATCGGCGGCCGCTTTAAGGTCAACTACACCTTCAATCTGGGTCAAGCGCACGAGATTACGCTCAGACAGAACACGGGCTATGACCGTAATGATCTGGCGAACCTGTGCCGGCTCATCCGCCGCGGCCAGGTCGATATCGCGCCGCTGCTCCAGGACGTGGTGCCGGTGACGGAGGCCCAACGCGTCTACGACACCCTGCGCGACGCCCCGCATGAACTGTTGGGCACGGTATTTATCTGGGAGTAAGTTGCTGCTCGCGTAGCACGCGAGCGAAGAGGGCGCACCGGGAGCCGGGCCATGGCACAGATGCAGATTGAGGCGATTGATACGATCCGACTTGCGCGCGACGCTAGCCCGCGCCTGCGCACAGCAGCCGTCGAACTGGCACGCTGGATCGAAAGACTGGGGGCGAGGAAAACGACCATCGGTGCAGAGGCGGGGGATGTGACGGCGTTGTTAAGCACAAACGCGACCGACCTGGAGCCGGAGCACTTCTGTATCGACGTGGAGAGTGCCACAACCCTGCACATTACGGGCGGCGATGGACGCGGCGTGTTGTATGGCGTGCAGGAGTGCATCGACCGCGCCCGTCTGGGTCGGGCCATCATGACGATGACCGATGGCCCCCATTTTGCTCTGCGCAGCCTGGACATGTGGGAGACGCCATCCAGCATGGTCTGGTGTCTGCCGTTCGACAGCATTCTGGACTATGACAAAATGCTGCGGCCCGAGGAGATGCCGGAGTACCTGGATTTCGCCCGGCGGCTGCTGGCCATGCGCGTCAACAGCCTCACCCTGTTCTCCCAATACGCGTCGAGAGGGTCGTTGTTCGAACGCTGGCTCTCACGCGCCGAGCCGGTCGAGCGGTTCGCGCAGTTTATGGATCGTTTTGGCGTCTCAATACGTTTGGCGCTCCACTATACCTCCCCCGACGAAAGTGGCCACTATGTGACGCTGTGTCCGTACTCGGATCATATCCGTGAACAGTGGCAAGACTTTGTGGCGCGTATGGCCGTCGCCATGCCGACGGTGCGCAATTTCAGGCTGAGAGGCGCCGGCGAAGAGGCGCCTGGCCCTCACGAAGACGACTGCGACCGCTGCGCTGCGACGCCCCTGCGCGAGCGCGTCTTAGCAGGCATACGCGTGGTCAGCGACGCCGTGGCCACCCTCGGCGGCGATCTGCTGTGGCTCACCGGCACCGACCAGGCCGCCCATGCCAGCGCCGAGGCGGAAATGTATGGCGACTGGGGGGATGACCTTCCCGAAAACGTGCGGATCGCACACTGCCACAACTACTGGGACCTCCGCCCACCTTTCCCCCCGCCCCCGATCTGGAACCATACCGGTAATCGGCCCGCAGAACGTTCGCCCTATCTGCTTCAGGTCGCGCTGGTGGGCGATTCGGCCGGCATGAACTTTTTGCCGTGCTCGATGGCGCACCGCTGGCACGTGGACTTTCGCACGGCGGCAGACAAGGGATACGAGGGATGTGACGCCAACATGGCCGTACATCCCCAGTACGTAGACCATCCGCTCAACCTCTCCAACTGGTATACCTACGGCAAGCTGTGCTGGGACCCCTTCCTCGACCCGGACGGAATCCTGTGCGAATGGCTGACGATGGAGTACGGCGCGGAGGCGGTCGCGTTCCTGCCTGGCCTGCGCGCAACCTATCCCGCAACCATCGGCGCTCTTTTCAGCCGCAGCGCCTTTACCCAGTGCCACAGTTATGTTGCCCGCTACAACTACCTTGATACGCGGCTCAATGGACCGTGGCGCGTGTGGACGGATCTCTTGCATCCAGGGATGGACCGGGTCGGCGAGAACGTCCTCGGACTGGAGTTGCCGCTCGACGCCTATCCTGAGGCGCAGCGCCTCGCGCTGCGCAACGACCCGCGCTACCAACTCATCTTCAACCGCATGCCATTAACCGACGCCTATGCCGCCGAGCTGATGGCGGAGAAGCGCATGGCCGCCGGCCATATGGAAGGCGTGCTGGCAGCGTGGCAGCAACTGGAAGGCAGGATTGACCCGGCATCCTTTGCCCAGGTCGCCGGATTGCTCGAAGCCAACCTGAACGACGTGCGCATCTTTGTAGACTGTTTCGGGCTGTACCTGGACTACAAACTGGGGCGGCTGCAGGCGGCCCAGATCGAGGCAATGCGCGCCCGTTACGCCGGCGTTCCCAAGGGCGAGGCCACGGTGGGGTCCCCGCATGACGGCTGGTTCTGGGATCACTTCGGCTGGCAGGGCACCTATTTGGAGTTCCTGGACGATCTGGACAAGCTGTTGCGGGGCGAGACGCCCGGCCCGTTCTTTACCGGCGGAGCGACGGAGAAACAGTCGGAATGAAGTTTCAAAGAGGTACGCTGCGGCTGGTCTGCCGGCCGGGCCTCCCTTCACGGGATCGGATTCGAGCAACCGGTGCGCTTCGATGACACGGTCGGCGGTGACATTGACAGGCAACGCGCGCTTGTCACGGCATCAGGACTCATTCACAGCGAAGATGCGCGCGTCGCGCAGGGTGAAGCGCAGGCAGACGTCACGCCCGGCAAGGCCCGTCGTATCCTTCTCACCCCACCGCAGCGGCAGAGCGGTCCCATCCACGTCGCTGAGGACACACCTTTCGCGCTCGTAACCCTCGATGGCGCTGCCGTCCGGCTTCCGAACCTCCACCATAACGTAGGCCTGATCGGGTAGCAGCGTGCCTGTGCCGCTCTGCAGGTTGACCGTCAGGGGGCGTTGCGGGACCTTGAACAGGCGCGACGAAAACTCGGCGTTCGACTGCGACCCCACCCACGTTATGCGGTCGACCGGCGTGCTGTAGCGCCGCATCGTGTTGTACTCGAGGAAGCACAGGCGGCCGTTAACGACAAAAGGTGTGCAGGTTGTAAACACGCCCACGTGCATCTCGCGCGCCGGGCGCTGCCTGCGCCGCCCATCGTGACTCACCCACCATTCAGAGGCGATATGCGGCCCGTGTTCGCCGATCATGAGCGGGCTGAGGTCATAGTTGCGCATCAGGCCGACAAAGCGATCACGGTAGGCGAACACGGTAAACATGTAGAGTTCGAGGTCCGGGGGATCATCCGCATCCGGTTCGATGAAGTTCTCAAGGCGCGACCAGTGGGCGCCGTCGTCACTGCTGCGGATAGCCAGCACGCGGCGCTGGTTTGGCCCGATGTTGTCCGGGAGCGCAGCCGGGAAAGGCCGCTTTACGGCTTGGTAGCAAAGGTATTTCCGGCTGCGCGGGTCGTAGATGGCCGAAAAGGCGTCGTTGCCGTCGCGGAAGGCCGGGTTATGCTCCCATTCCTGCCAGTGCAGACCGTCCGCTGAAAAGGCTGCGCCCGCGTTGTGGACCGGATGATGCCCCGGCAACGGACCTTCGGGGTGCACGGGCCCCCAGCCGGTGTGGATCATGGCGTAGCGGCGATTGGGATCGGTCGCCTCGTCGTTCCGCATCACCGAAAAGATGCCGCCATTGTCGATTAACACGTTGGGCGACTGGGCGTCCGCGACGATGCCCAGGTCCGGCCGTTCGAAGTGGATGCCATCGCGCGTGCGGGCATAGCAGACCTGCCACTTCATCCGGGAGGGGTCCCAGCCCGGGCGTGTCAGGCTGAACGTCTTATCGCTCTCAGAATGGCTGCGTGCGCTGGCCTGTTCGGCGCTCAGTCGCTCGACGAGAAACCGCTCCGGGCTGCGCCGCAGACTATACCAGACGTGGATATCGCCGTCGGGCTCCTGGAGGCTCGTAAACGCCAGGTCCTGGGCGAATTCGTTCAGGTCCTCCTCCAGCCCTTCAGGGGGGCTGTCATCGCGAACGAGCCGACAGCCGCCCGTAAGCAACCGGCCGCGCGGCTCATGCGCGTCTTCCAGGGACATGAAGAGCAGGGTCAGGGCATTTCGGCCCTTCGATTGGTCCACAACTGGATTGGCGCCGTTCATACGCCTTGCCTCCCCTCTGGCCCGTTCCCCGTCATCGTCAGGCAGAGGCGGCTGTGGGGAAAGCGCGGGTTTCCCCACCCCGCTGCCACGAGCCTCGTCAGCTTTCCGGCTTCACATCACGCCAACGCGGCCACCATCTCATCGGTGTAGCCGAAGATGGCCGGCGTACCGCCGGTATGAACGAACACCACCGGCTCCTGCGCCGGCAGGGCGCCCCCGCGGATGTGGGCCACAAGCCCGGAAAGCGCCTTGCTTGTGTAGACCGGATCGGTGAGGACCCCCTCGGTCCGGGCGAGCAGCCGCAGGGCCTCCAGTCCCTCCGGCGTGGGGATGCCGTAGCGCTCGCCGATGAAGGAGTCGTCGTTGTCGAAGTCGGCCGCGGTCAGGGTCACGTCCAGGTCCAGCCGTTCCGCGGCTTGGTTCGCCATCTCTGCCATGCGCTCTTCGTTGCCGTTCTTGGATGACGGGTTGATCCCCTTCACCTGCATCGGGTTGCCCACCGCCTTTAATCCGAGAACGAGCCCGGCCTGCGTTGTGTCGGCCGCGCTGACGTACATGTGCTGCAGTTCGACGCCCTGCTCGCGGCTCTGGCGCACCACTTCGAGGGCGGACTGGGCGTAGGCGATGACATCCAGGTCAATGGTATCCGCCTGGCGCGGTACGTAGACGTTGTGGCCGGCCGCCCGTAGCTCCTCAGCCTTGGCCGCGATCGCCTCCTGCTGGCGTTCGCGGTCGTTGTCCGAGAGCACCGTCACATGCGCGCCCAGCAGCCGCTGGATCAGGTTGTTGCCGGTGATCGCGGTCTTGTCGATCTCCCGTTCCGACCGCAGGATCAGATACAGCGTGATACCCAGCTTGGCGCAGGCCCCGGCCAGCTGGCGGCAGTAGTTGGACTGCACGGCCGCGCCGAAGACGATCGTATCGGCGCCGCGCTCCACCGCCACCGCCAGGCTGTACTCGAGCATGCGGGTCTTGTTGCCGCCGAAAGCCAGCCCGGTCAGGTCGTCCCGTTTGATATAGACCTGCGGCCCGCCCAACGCGGCGCTGAAACGCGGCAGATGCTCCAGCGGCGTATTCACCTCGCCCAGGTGAACGCGGTTCAGATTGGCCATCGCCATTTCCAGTTTGCTTTCCAGTGCGGACCCCATGACTACGTCTCCTTTTGTATTGTCCAAGTGGTGATTTTTCAACTTGCTGTAGGCATCCGGGCGCCTACCAGAAATGAAGCGCCGGCCGCTAGTCGCCAGCCGGCTGCAGTTCCGGCTGCCCGCTCAGCTGCCAGGAACGGGCCAGGCTCTGCGTCTCAACCATCTGGGCGTATCGTCCGCCGCGCGCCATCAGCTCGTCGTGGGCGCCGCTTTCGATGATGCGCCCACTGTCCAGCACCACGATCTTGTCGGCGTGGCGGATGGTCGAAAGGCGGTGGGCGATCACCAGGGTGGTGCGGTTGCGCGTGAGGAGGTTCAGCGCCTGCTGGATCAGCCACTCGGTCTCGGTGTCCACCGAGGAGGTGGCCTCGTCCAGGATCAGGATCGGCGCATCTTTCAGCAAGGCGCGTGCGATCGAGATGCGCTGCTTCTGCCCGCCGGACAGGAGCACGCCGCGCTCGCCGATGATCGTGTTGTAGCCGTCCGGCAGGTCGACGACGAACTCGTGCGCGTTGGACGCCTGCGCCGCCTGCACGATCTCATCGACCGTCGCCTCGGGGCGGCCGAAAGCAATGTTCTGGCGCACAGTGCCGTGGAAAAGGAAGACATCCTGCATGACCGAGGCCACATTGGCGCGCAGGAATTCCAGGTCGAGGCTGCGCAGGTCATGCCCGCCGATGCAGACCTGTCCGTCCTGGGGATCTTAGAAGCGTGGAATGAGGCGGCTGACCGTCGTCTTGCCGGCGCCGGTCGCGCCCACCAGCGCCACCATCTCGCCGGCGCCGATCTCGAAATCAATCCCGTTCAGCACCGCCTCTTCCGACTGATAGCCAAAGGAGACATTGTGGAAGGCAACGTCCCAGCGTTCGATGTGGGGGGTTATCGCATCCGGCGGGCTGCTGATCTCCGGTTGTACGGCGAGCAGTTCGAAGATGCGCTCCTGGCTGGCGCCGGCCCGGTGCAGCGTGTCGCTGATGTCGGCCAGTTTGAGAAAGGGCAGGTAAATGTAGGCCAGATAGGCGATGAAGACAAAAAGATCGGCGACATTCAGCGTGCCGGCGAGAGCCAGGCTGCCGCCCACCCAGACAGCGACGATGACACCCACGCCGCCGGAGAACTCGACCACGGCCGAGGGCAAGAGGGAGACTTTGTTTGCCGCGCAGATCTTTTCGCGGTAGTCGGCCGCCGAGCTCGCCACATGTGCCGCCTGCGCCTTCTCCTTGCCAAAGGACTTGATTTCGGTGATGCCGGAAAAGCTGTCCTGCACCTGGGCCACCAGATCGGAGATGCCGGCCCGCACCTGACGCCACATCCGGCGGACCTCCCTGGTGTAGCGGTAGATGACATAGCCGCCGACCGGCAGCGGCAGCACCACCAGCACCGCCAGCAACGGGTGGATCCAGAAAAGAACACACCACATGGTGATGGGGATAACCGTCGCCAGGATCAGTTCGGGCACGCCGTGGGCGATGAAGTCCTCCAGCGTTTCGATGTCGTTGACGGAGCGTACGATCAGGGCGCCCGTGCGCTGGCGGTTGTAGAAGCTGTGCGAGAGCTGCTGCAGATGCCGGTAGACACGCGCCATCAGGTCGGTGGTGACGCCGTAGGACGCGACATGGGAGAAGCGGCCGTAGAAGTAGCGGCCCGCGCCGCGCAGCACATAGACAATCCCCAACACCGCGGTCATCGCCAGCAGGCCGGAGGTGGAGCCGCCGCCGTCGGTGATCCACAGGATCAGGCGGCGCACCAGCAGCGGCGGGACAAGAGTCGTCGCCGAAAAGAGCAGCCCGCTGAGAATCGAGAGAGCCATCCGCTTGCGATGATCGCCCAGGATATGCCAGAGCCCGGTCAGAAAGCCTTGCGGCGGGTCGTTGGTGGTCATGATTATGAATATCCGGTTACAAGTCTCAAATGATACCTGGCCCTCAAGCTTATCGCAGCTGCTGAAATCGTGATGACTCACCCACAGTCAGTTCGCGACACCGAACGAAGCTATCTCTCCTCACTCCTCTTCACACCTATCCTCCATCAATCCCCGCTTTCACTGACTACTGACCACTGACCACTGCAGTTCTGGGCGGTCGGGCCTATTCGGCCCGCCCTTGTGGGGGGGGGGGGGCCCCCCCCCGCCCCCCCCCCCCCCCACAAAAACCCCCACGCGGGGCCGACGGCAGGACGCGGGGCGC
>VYDA01000486.1 GCA_009843665.1 Caldilineaceae bacterium SB0675_bin_29
ATCGTATTAGGCCAGGCGCTCAAGAACGCCTTCATTCCGATTATCACGCTGTCGGGCGACGAGGCGATCTCCACACTCAACGGCGCGGTGGTCGTTGAGACGGTCTTCGCCTGGCCCGGTATAGGGCTGCTGATCGTGTCGGCGGTGACAAACCGGGATCTGCCGCTCATCGAGGCACTGGTCTTTGTGGTGGCGATTATGATTATCGTCACAAATCTCCTGGTTGATCTTACCTATTCGTATCTGGACCCGAGGGTGCGCTACGGCTAGAAAAGGAGAGGTGTGTCCGGTCCACTGCAGATGACCGCCGGCGATGGGCCAGCGGTGGGAGATTCAGGCGAGGCTGCGCGCAACTTAACCGTGCGCAAGCTACTGCGCGCGCTTTGGCGGGACAAGCTGATGCTCTTCCCGCTGCTCTTTCTTGTTGCGCTGATGTTGGCATCAGTGGGAGCCGAACTCCTCGCGCCGCACGACCCGTTCGACCAGAACCTGCGCTCGCGCAATCTTCCGCCAATGTCCTCGGCCGCGTCCGAGCCATCGAGCTTCCCCTATCTGCTCGGCGCCGACCCGCTGGGACGCGACCTGTTCAGCCGCCTGATTTACGGCGCGCGGGTCTCGCTCGCGGTCGGTCTGTCGAGCGTACTGGCTTCGGGCACGCTTGGCGTCCTGTTGGGGTTGATGTCGGGCTACCATCGCGGCTGGCTGGACGACCTCGTGATGCGCGGTGTGGACGTCCTGATGGGCATACCGGGTCTGCTGCTGGCGCTTTTCATCCTCTTCCTGGTCGGCACCGGTTTCTGGAACCTAGTTATCGTATTCGCACTGACGCGCTGGATGATCTATGCGCGCGTGACGCGTGGACTGACACTTTCATTTCGCGAGCAGCCGTTCGTGGAAGGCGCGCAAACGATCGGCTGTAGTGACAGCCGCATCATCTTTCGACATATCCTGCCCAACCTGGCGTCGCCAGTTCTGGTGCTGGCGACGCTTGAGATCGCTATCGTGATCCTGGCCGAGGCCGGTTTGAGTTTTCTGGGTATGGGGATCCAGCCGCCGGCGCCGACTTGGGGCCGCATGGTCGCCGAGGGCCGCGACTACATCACAAGCGCATGGTGGCTGATCACCTTTCCCGGCCTGGCGATCCTGCTTACGGCGCTGTCTCTCAATCTCACGGCGGCGTGGTTGCGCATGGTCAGCGACCCTGTGCAGCGCTGGCGGTGGTTTATGGGACGACCTGCGTCGCGCCGCGAAGGGGACAGCGGAACCGCGTTAGCGGATAGCGAGCCGCAGAGCAGCGGCACAGGCATGGCGAGCCCCGAACCGGTGCAGGGGCAGGCGGCCAACGGAGACCATTTGCTCGAAGTTGTCGACCTGCGGGTCAACTTCCGCACGCCCGACGGCGTTCTCAATGCCGTGAACGGGATCAGTTACACGCTGAACCGGGGCCAGACACTGGCCATTCTGGGCGAGTCGGGCTCAGGCAAGACGGTGAGCGCGGAAGCCGTTATGGGTATTCTGGACAGCCCGCCGGCGTTCGTGACGGGTGGATCGGTCCTCTTCGCTGGCATGGACCTGCTGCAAGTCAGCCCATCGCGGCGGCGACGGCTGTGCGGCGAGCGGATCGCAATGATTTTCCAGGATCCATTGACCGCTCTAAACCCGGCCTACACCGTCGGCTCCCAGATTGCCGGGATGTTCCGGGAGCATCGCGGGACATCGAAACGTGAAGCCACGGCCAAAGCAGTTGAACTGATGGACCGGGTGCGAATTCCATCGGCCCGCGAACGAGTGCATGACTACCCGCACCAGTTTTCAGGCGGTATGCGGCAACGGGTGATGATCGCGGCGGCGATTGCATTGGATCCCGATCTGCTCATTGCGGATGAGCCTACCACCGCTCTTGACGTCACGGTGCAGGCGCAGATCATGGAGTTGCTGGCCGAGCTGCAGATGGAGACGGGCATGGGTTTGATCCTGATCACGCATGATTTGGGTGTTGTGGCGGACGTTGCCGATCAGGTGGCTGTAATGTATGCTGGCAAAATTGTGGAAACCGGTCCGATCGAGGAGATCTACAGCAATCCGGCGCATCCGTACACCAAAGGGCTTCTGGAATCGGCGCCGCGGGTGGACCGGAAGATGGACTCGCTGCAACAGATCAGCGGAGCGCCGCCCAACCTTCGCTTCATTCCGCCGGGATGTCCTTTCCATCCGCGCTGCGCGTACGTGGTTGACCGCTGCTCGGTCGAACCGCCGCCACTTTATGAGGTCCGGCACAAACGCAGCGCCTCATGCCATCGTTTTGAGGATGTCATGCATGTCAGCTGACAGCAATGGCGGCGGAGCCGACAATCACAGAACCGAAAAAGAACGGGGAGGGGGCGAAACAGGGACGCACTCCGGGCCTGCCGGGGCGGCGGCGGAGCCTCTGCTCAGGGTCAAAGATCTCGTAAAGCATTTTCCGACGGAGCGGAAGGGATTTTTGGGCGCGCGGCGCGGCGCGATCAAGGCGGTTGACGGTGTAAGTTTCGACTTGCACCGAGGCGAGACGCTGGGGCTGGTCGGTGAAACGGGTTGTGGGAAATCCACGATTGCGAGAACGTTAATGCGTCTGGAGGAACCGACCAGCGGCGCGGCGTATTTCAAAGGACGTGATCTCTTTACCCTGTCGAAAGCGTCGGTACAGGCCCTGCGACGCGAGATACAGATGGTTTTCCAGGACCCATTCGCGTCGCTGAACCCGCGCATGGAGGTGGGCCAGATCATCGCCGAGCCGTGGGTCGTACACCCTGGCATCGTACCGAAGGAAGAGCAGAGAGGGCGAGTCAGCGCCCTGCTTGAGCGTGTCGGGTTGCCGGCAACGGATGCCAACCGCTATCCACATGAGTTTTCGGGCGGACAGCGGCAGCGTATCGGGATCGCGCGGGCGCTGGCCTTACAGCCGGACCTGATTATCTGCGATGAACCTGTCTCGGCGCTTGACGTTTCGGTGCAGGCGCAAGTTATCAATCTGTTGGTGGAACTCCAGGCCGAACTGGGGCTGTCCTACATCTTCATCGCCCACGATCTAGCCGTTGTGCGACAGATCTCTGACCGGGTCGCGGTCATGCATTTGGGCCGGATTGTAGAGGTCGGCGACGAGGATGAGATCTACGCGCGGCCAACACATCCCTACACACAGGCCCTGCTCTCGGCGGCGCCGGCGCCGAATCCGGTAGGCCGTAAAGAGAGAAAGCGCATCGTGCTGGAGGGGGAGTTGCCAAGTCCTGTGAATCCTCCTTCGGGTTGCACGTTTCGAACCCGTTGTTGGAAGGCGGAGTCGGTCTGCAGCGAGGACCGTCCACAGCTCATTGATCGATTTGATCACGGCCATCCGAGCGCGTGTCACTTCGCCGAGCTGCAGATTTTGCCGGCAGGGGGAACGGCCTGAGGCAAACGCCAGTGGTCCGTGGTGCGGTAATCCTTTTGTTCACTCTCAAGGGGCGAAGATGCAGGTGAAGATCGGCGCCTTGCTGTGGGCGCAGCAGACCGACTGGCCGGCGCTGCGGGATGCCGCGATCGCGGCCGACAGGGCCGGATTCGATTCTCTGTGGATTTCCGACCATCTCCTGTGCCCGATTGGCTCGTGGCGCAATTCGGTCTACGAAGCGTGGGCGACCATTGCCGGGCTGGGAGCGCTCACCGAGCGGGCGACCATTGGCACGCTGGTGGGGGCGATACCCTTTCGCAACCCCGGCCTGGTGGCGAAGCTGGCGGCGACGGTAGATCACATCACCGGGGGACGGGCGGTGTTGGGTTTGGGCGGGGCCTGGCTGGCGCGCGAGCATCACATGCACGGGATCGACTTCGGGGCGAGCGCGGGAGAGCGACTGGACAGGCTGCATGAAGCGGTCCCGCTCATTCGCGGCCTGCTGGACGGCGAGACGGTGACGCACAGCGGGCGCTTCTACAACCTGGTGGAGGCGGAGCAGTTCCCGCGGCCGCTGCAGAGCCGGCTGCCGATTCTGATCGGGGGGCAGGGGCGGCGCAAAACGCTGCGCACGGTGGCCATGTACGCCGACATGTGGCACACACAGCACGGCTCGCTGGAGAAGATACGGGGCAGCGATGCGGTTCTGCGTGCGCATTGCGCGGACGTGGGCCGCGATCCGGCCACGATTGAGCGGCTGGCGAGCAAATGGGTCACAATACGGGACGACCCTGACGAAGCCCGGCATGAGTTGGAGGCGTCGCTGCGCCACCATGGACTCGAGGAGTACGAGCCATCAATCCTGGCGGCGGGGACGCCGGCCGCGGTTGCCGAGGCACTGCGGGCGCACATTGAGGCCGGGTTCACACACCTGCTGTTCAGCTTGCGTGCGCCGTTTGACCACGAAACGATCGAGCGCATGCCAGAGGTGCGGCGTCTGCTGACAATGGATGCGAAATGACGACTTCAAGCCGGAGCTTCTTTGCGTCAGAGTCAGTCCGGACGTGGACGGGGCAAGGGAAAGGTAGAGGAAACTGACTCCTGTGCGCTAAGGCACAACCGGATTCATATCATTATAGCCGCGGACTACCCTACACAAGGACCATGAAAGGAGAACGTGTACCATGGCAGACGGAATGAGGTACGTATTCAAGGTAACCGATGTTCCCCTGATCCAGTCGCCTGACGAGACGATGCAGGACAGCGTCATGATCACTGAGGACACATGCGGCTCGGACCAGTACACGGCGGGCCTGTTCTGGGTGCGCCCGGGCACGCACGGCCACTCCGACGTGCATCCGGGGCAGGATGAGGTCTACTACATTATTTCAGGGCGGGGCATCCTGCACCTGGAAGGGGTGGAACATCGAATGGAGGCGGGGGATGTGGTGTTTGTGCCGAAAGGTCACGAACATTCTGTCTCCAACGACGGTGATGAGGTGCTCAGCCTCTTCTGGGCGATTGGCGAAGCGTGGAGCAAGCTGCCGGAGATCCGGGACGAACTGAGCACGTGGCCTGAGATCCCGGCGGACCAGGTTTGGTGAACGGCGGCTGGTGATGGGGAGGCGATAGCGGGCAGGTCTTGCAGCGGCAAGCAGCTACTGGGGTTGGGAGATGGTCCGATTCTGTATCTTCGGCGCCGGGCAGATGGGAAACCGCCATGCACGCACACTGGCGGAACACCCCAAGGCGGAGATACACAGCGTCTACGATCTGCTGCCGGAAGCGGCGGCCGACCTGGCGGGACGCCACGGCGCGGTAGCCGTATCCGACCGGGAGACGGCACTGGCCGACCCGGCGGTGGATGCGGTGGTCATCACCACGCCGGCAAGCTCACATGCGGAGCTGGTGGTGGCGGCGGCACGGGCGGGCAAGGCGATCTTCTGCGAAAAGCCGCTGGCGGAAGACATCCCCACGGCGCGGGCTGCGGTCGAAGAGGTCAGAAAGGCGGGCGTGCCGAGCTTCATGGGTTTCATGAAACGGTTCGAGCCAAGCCACCTGGCCTTGATCCAGGCTGTGAAGGCCGGAGAGATCGGTGACGTAGAGTTGGTGCTGCTGACCAACCGCGATCCGAAAGTGACGCTGCTCGAACTGAGCCGGGAGACACATCAGTCGGCGCCCTACACGTTGCTGCGTGAATCGACGGTGCATGACTTCGACCTGGCGCGCGCCCTGCTGGACGATGAGCCGGTGGAGGTGTACGTGGCGGCCTCGAGCCTGGTAGAGCCGGAGCTTGGCAGATTGGGCGAGGTCGACGCGGCGATGACGACGATGAAGACCGGCCGCGGGGCGCTCTGCCACATCAACAATATCTGGCGCACGACCTACGGTTACGACCAGCGGCTGGAAGTGCATGGCGCCAAGGGGATGCTGCGGGCGGAGAACCGGCCGGAAACCAACCTGGTGCGCTACACAGACGCGGGCGTGCTGCATGACAGGCTGCTCTCCGGCCCGCCCGGCGGAGCGCAGTTCTACTTCTACAAATATGCCGAAGCCTATCCGGGCGAAATGAACCACTTCGTCGAGTCGCTCGAGGAGGGAAGGCGGCCGATGGTCAGCGTTGAAGACGGTTATCGTTCACAGCTCCTGGTCGAGGCCGCGGTGGAATCTTTGAAGACGAACCGTCCCGTGCGGGTCGCGGAACGGTAGCATATTGACCAACCATTTATCAGAAGGTTATTCAAGGAGGAGTCGGACAAATGTATTCGAATAAGCCCAAACTGTTTATCTTTGCAGTCGCCATTTTCGCGATCCTTTTGGCCGCGTGTCAGCCGGTGGCGATGGAGCCGATGATGGCGGATTCGGGGAGCATGCTGCCGCTGGAAAAGGTGCGCTTCGGTCTGCCGGGCGCGCTGACACACTTCGACCCGGCGTTGCCGGGCGAGACGTCGGAAGGTTCGACGATCAAGCTGATCAGCGGGCAGTTGCTCCGTCTTGATCAGTACGGTGTGCCGCAGCCGGACCTGGCCGAATCGATGGAAGTTTCGGAGGATGGCCTCGTCTATACGTTCACGCTGCGTGAGAACCTGATGTACTCGGATGGTACGCCGGTTACGGTCGGGGATATCGTCTACACCTGGGAGCGGATCAAGGACGCGCCGCCGACCGACAAAGGCCCGATTGCCAATGTCGTCAGCGTGGAGGCAACGGATGACAGAACGGTGGTGTGGACGTTGAGCATAGCCGAACCGTCGCTCCCGTTCTGGTTTGGACGCACCGGCTTCTCGGTCCATCCCGAGGCGCAGGTAGAGGCCGACCCGGACGGCTATTTCCGCAGCCCGGTCAGCGCCGGCCCCTACTACGTTGCCGCGGGCGAGCCCGGCGATCCGGTGGTGACGCTGAAGGAGAATCCCAACTACCAGCTCGGCCCGATGGCGGTGAAGGAGCTTGAGCTGCACTGGGTGCCCGACCCAACCTCGCGCTCACTGCTGCTGGCCACCGGCCAGCTGGATTACGTTTACGAGCTGCCCCCGCAGGCGCGTGACACCTTCCCGCCGGAGGTTGAGACCTTCGTGGTGGCGCTGGGCGGTGTTTTTCACCTGAGCATCAACCAGCAGATCTCCGAAGATCACTGTCTGTCGAACCGCGACGTGCGCGAGGCGATTTCGCTGGCGATCGACCGCTCCGAGATCAATGATCGGGCGTTGTTGGGGATTTCGCCGCCGGTAATCGGGTACTTCTACACCGGCCAACCGCTGGACGTCGGCATTCTGCCGAACGGCGGCGCGCAGGACCTGGAGGCGGCCAAGGCGCTGATGGCGAACACGCCGTGGGCGGACGGCGGCTGCTCCTTCACTGTGACGACCTACGGGCCGCGGCCGGGCTATGTGGAAGGGATCCTGGTGTTTGCGGAGCAGCTGAAGGCACTGAACATGGAGGTGACGCCGGACGGCCAGGAGGTTGGCGTGGCGCTGGACATCATGGCCAATTCGCCTGACTATCACGCGGGCTGGGCCGTAACAGGCAACAACGGCGGGCCGCCGGAGAGCTACCTGCGCAACCAGTTCCTGGACGGCTTCTGGGCGCAGCGGTCACGCATCGACGATGCGGAGATGAAGCGCCTGTTTGACGAGTTGGGCCAGACGGTCGATCAGGGCGCCCGCGAGGACCTGATCCGCCAGATCCAGTACCGGGGCTACGAAGTGCAGTCGATCATTCCCTGCTGTGAACGCTCGGTGATGGGCGGCAGCCGCGTCGGTCAGAATGCGGTCAGGACGGTGACGGGCGCCTCGCACTTCATCGTCGTGCCCCTGGCGGACGTAGAACAGTAATCGGTTGTGTGCGGCTCGCGGCCTCTACCGACCGCGAGCCGCACGGCTGCGGGCGGGGGACGCAGAGGGCGTCCCGGCGCAAGCAGCCCAACGTGAGGAGTGAGCGAGATGGCCAGACAGAGAAAGCCCGCACCGGGTCGGCGCGGAGCAGCCGTTCTCGCTCTCCTCTCTCCTCTTTCCTCACTCCTGCGATGACATCGTCACCCGGCGGTATTGGCGCGAGGACGCTGCGCCTACTCAGGCATCCGGTACTGCGGCGGCTGGCGCAGGCGTTTTTCGTGGCCTTTCTGCTGATGGTCTTCGCCTTCCTGCTGATCCGGTTGATTCCCGGTGATCCGGCGATGATCCTGCTGGGGGATGAGGCCACTGAGGAGGATGTGATCGCCTACCGTAAGCTGCTGGGGATTGACGGTTCGATTCCGAGTCAGTTCGGGCGCTACGTCGCCAACCTGGTGCGCGGCGACTTCGGGGTATCGATCCGTTCGCGGGAGCCGGTGCTGTCGATTGTGGGCAAGCGGCTGCCGGTCTCGCTGTGGCTGACGGTTACGACCATCGTCATGACCATTGGGCTGGCGCTGCCATTGGGCGTCGCGGCCGCGCTGTATCGCCGCACATGGTTCGGTCATGCCTTTCAGATCGGCGCGTCGGTGATGGTGGCGACGCCGGTCTTTTTTTCGGGGCTGCTGCTGATCCTGCTGTTCGCGGTCCAGGTCAATTTGGCGCCTATCGCCGGCTATCATGCCGGATTTCCGGCCAACCTATATTATCTGTGGCTGCCGGCGCTGACGATCAACTTTGTGCTGGTGCCGGTCCTCTCCCGCATTCTGCAATCTTCGATTGTGGAGACGAGCTCCGAGGAGTTTGTGGAGGCCGCGATCATCCGCGGCACGCAGGGCTGGCGCTTCTACTGGCGCTATCTGTTGCGGCCGTCGCTGGCGCCGACGATCGCCGCGCTGGGCTACTTTGCGGCGACCGTGGTGAGCTATGCCGTTATCATTGAAATCATCTTCAATCTGCCGGGACTTGGTATGACACTGGTCGACGCGGTGCGCAACCGCGATTACCCGCTTGTGCAGGGGATCGTCTTCCTGAGCGGTCTGTTGGTGGTAGGGCTGACGTTCATGGCGGATCTGGTCAACGGCTGGCTGGATCCGCGGGCGAAGATACGATGACAGCCGGAAGCCCAAGT
Source organism: Caldilineaceae bacterium SB0675_bin_29 (assembly GCA_009843665.1). Lineage (GTDB taxonomy): Bacteria > Chloroflexota > Anaerolineae > Caldilineales > Caldilineaceae > Bin5. The sequence continues at coordinate 8,930 of VYDA01000486.1, forward strand.
ATCGCGCCTGCCGGCCGTCTGCGCCAGGTTGAATTGCGGCGCCACTGGCGTCAGCTCAACGCTGAAAGCCGCTGGGGCGTGGTCATCCTGGCGCTCATCCTCTTGCTCAGCGTATCCGTCCCTCTTTTGAGTCCTAACGACCCTTACGGTTTCGTCGATCAGCCCCTGCAGCCGCCCAGCGCGGCGTTTTTCTTTGGCACCGATCACCTGGGACGCGATCTGCTTGTGCGGGTGTTCGCGGCGGCGCGGCTTGACATTGCGCTGGCGATACTGGGCGTCAGTGTTCCGATCGTGATCGGCACCTTCATCGGCACGCTGGCGGGGACAACGCGCAACCGCATCGCGGAGACGGTGTGGGACGGGCTTGTGAACGCGTTGACGGCTTTCCCGGAGATCATCCTGGTGCTGGGAATCGTGGCGATGGTGGGGGCGGACATCCGCGGGCTGCTGATCGCCATCTGGATCTCGCGCTGGGCGCAGTATGCCCGCATCGCGCGCGCCAAATCGCTGGCGCTGCGGGACGCGGAGTTCGTGCAGGCGGCGCAGGTGCTGGGGTATTCGCAGCTGCGTATTCTCGTCCGCCATATCATGCCGAACGTCTTTTCGGAGGCGCTAGCCTATGCGTTGAGCGACTTCATTTTCATCATTGTTATCATCGGCGGGCTGTCTTTTCTGGGGCTGGGCGTGACGCCACCGACGCCGGAGTGGGGGGCGATGCTGGCGGAGGGGCGGCTGTATCTGCGGACGGAGCCGTGGCTGATTTTGTTTCCGGGTTTTTTCCTTTCGCTGACGGCGATCGGTGTGGCCCTGCTGGCGCGGGGACTGGAGCGGATCAGCAAGGGGGAGGATGAGTGATCAGGTTGATCCGCGAAGGCACGCGAAGGGGCGCGAAGGGTCCGCAAGCAACAACCAGGGCACCCACAAGGGGTGCCCCTACGGTAGGCGGCCCGGCCTGGGAGAGGTCGTCAAGGGCAGGCGCATGTTTGCGTTTTCTTTTGCCGACAGGGGGAGAGTGAAATAGAGCCTCTGCTGGAAGTCAAGGAGTTGTGCATCAGTTTTGGCAAGCGCGGGGGGAGGAAGCTTCCCGTGATCGACGCTGCCAACCTCAGTCTGGACCGGCGGCAGGCGGTTGGGATCGTGGGCGAGTCGGGCTCCGGTAAGACGATGTTGTGCCGGGCGCTGATCGGGACGCTGCCGCGTCACGGCGCGAAGATCGTTTCGGGCACGGTTCGCTTTGACGGGCAGGATCTGGCCGGCGCGCCGGAGCGGGTCTGGCGCGGTATTCGCGGTCGGGAGATCGGATACATCCCGCAGAGCTCGCTGGCGGGGCTCAATCCTGTACTGACCGTCGAGACGCAGTTGGTCGAGTCGATTGCGGCGGTGGGGTCGATGAGCCGCCAGCAGGCCAGGGAGGAGGCGGTTGCACTGATCGAAAGGGTACAGATTCCGAGGGCGGAACAGGTGCTCAAGGCGCGGTCGCACGAGCTTTCCGGCGGAATGCGCCAGCGGGTAATGATCGCGGCGGCGATCGCACAGGGGCCCAAGCTCCTGATTGCGGACGAGCCGACGACGGCCCTTGACGTAACCATTCAGCGCGAGATTCTGAACCTGATCACACAGCTGCGCCAGGAGCTGAACATGGCGTTGATCCTGGTCTCGCATGATCTGGCGGTGATCGAGGAGGTATGCGACGAGGTGATGGTGATGTACGCGGGCGCGTCGGTGGAGGCGGGGCCGGTGGCGGCGCTGTCGAAGGCGCCGCGCCACCCCTACACACGGGCCTTGCGCGTCTCCCGCGTCGACCGGGCGGCGCCGGGACGAGACCTGGAGGCGATTCCCGGTGATGCGGCGTCGGTTGGCTCGTGGCCGGCGGGGTGCCGCTTCTGGCCGCGCTGTGGGCTGGCGGACGAGGCGTGCCGGCGCGATTCGCAGCCGGCGCTGATGCCGGCTGGGGAACAGCTTTCGGCCTGCATTCACGCGGAACGCATGGCGGAAATGGAGCAGTAGGAGACGGGATACGGCGGCATTAGCCGGGGTGGTTCCTGTTTCTTTGTCTGAATCAGGATTTGCAGGATTTTTTTGGATTTTCGGGATGGCTGCGGCCTGGAACTGCAGGGGTTAGGGGCTGGGGGTTAGTGGTTAGTGGTCAGAGACTGCGCTTCCCTTGCCTCAGAGTTGATTGCGGAGTGGCCATGGTAGAGTTGCTGCCAGAGGATTGAGGAGGCTCACTCCCATTTTGGGGTTCACTCATCGCCGGCGCCGGTCAGGCTTTCGTGGAATCGCTGTTGGTTGGGGGCGGGCACACGGTCGGACAGGCGTATTGCTGCGA
>VYDA01000441.1:0-4723 GCA_009843665.1 Caldilineaceae bacterium SB0675_bin_29
CTTTGGGTATGCGACGCCGGGGGCCAACTCCCGCACGCTCCCCTGCAGCAAGAAACGACCCAGAACTCTTCCACAGCCCTGCCCGGCCAAATGATTTTCCCTCCTATTGCTTGGCAGACGATATACTGTTGCTGCCTCCACCAACAGGACCATACCTGCCTGTTCGCGGATCCTGATTGCCACCATTCCAGGTCCGAAGCATCCGTCAAAGACCTTTTGAAATCTTCGCCTGCCGTCCCCGCCAGCCACAGGAGGATCAATGGCCTGAACGGAACCAACAAAGAACCCCAACGATCAGCTGTTCCAAACAATCTGCATCGCAAAGGAGAAGATAGCTAAAATGGCTAGAGTTACTACCGAGGAAACCGCAGTCGTCCAGGCCGGCGTCAGCCGCCGCAGCTTCCTGAAGGGCACGGCCGCAGTGGCCGGTCTCACCCTCGCCGCCTGCGTCGCCCCCGGCCCGCAAGCAGCCAGCGACATGGCGGCTCCCGCAGAGGAGCCGGTAAACATCCAGATCTGGTGGCGGCTCAGACCCACCATTGAAGGCGCAATCCAGGTCTTTGAGGAAACGCACCCCCACATCACTGTTTCCCTGGGCGACCTCGGTGAAGCCGTCTACGGCACACCCAAATACGTGACCGCCGTCGCCGCCGGTAAGGGACCCGACGTCTCCTACCAGAACCGGCACACCTTCCGCCAGTTCGCCTCCCGTAACCTTTACCGCCCCATCGAGGACCTCCTGGAGAGGGACAACCTCGACAAGGGCAACTTCATGGCCGGCCCCATCGCCGACCTCACCTGGCAGGGAACGCTGTACGGGCTGCCCCATACCGCCGGCACACGCTACTTCTTCTGGAATCGCACCCACTTTGAAGAGGCCGGTCTTGATCCCGACGTCGGCCCCGAAACCTGGGACGACATCATGGAGATGGCGCCGCAGCTCAACAAGATGGAAGGCGACAGGATCGTCCGTTACGGCTTCCTTCCCCACTTCCCGCCCGGCCTTTCCGATCAGTTGCTTATCTACGCCATGGAAAACGGCGGCTTCAGCCAGTCCGAAGACGGCCGCACCAACCTCATAAACACCGCTCCCTGGGTCGAAGCCCTCGAGTGGTGCGATAACATAATCGATGAGTTTGGCGGCGGTCATGCCGCGGCCTCCTCCTTCATGGAAGGCTTCGCCGGCCAGCCCGTCGATCCCTTTGCCCAGGGCCAGGTCTCCATGTGCTCTTACGGTAACTGGATGATCGGCCGCTACGCCAAGTTCCCCGACCTCGACTACGACGGCACCGGCCTCATGCCGGTCTCGGCCGCCAATGAAGGCGCCCAGGTCAACTGGTCCTGCGGCTGGACATTCGTCATCGACCCCAACACCGAGCTCGTCGAACAGGGTTGGGAATTCATGAAGTGGGTGATAAGCGAAGACTATGTGCGCGCCGCTGGAACCGTCGGTCTTGAGCTGGAGAAGGAAGAGTGGGCCCGTCAGCAGCTGCCCGGCGAACCCATCTTCGCCCCCACACCGCCCGTCTACCAGCCGGCTATGCAGTTCATGCTGGATGAGTACTACTCCGTCCTGCCCGAGCGCCAGAAGATCATGATGGAGAGATACCTCGATTCCGAGACCTTCTCCGTGGGCTGCGGACAGATCGCCGGCCTCGCTGCCGCCGAACTCTGGATCGGTTTCAAGAACGCCTGGGAGTCCGCCCTCACCAAGAAGCAGACCCCACAAGAGGCACTCGACGCCTCCCACGCCGACGTCCAGAAGGCGCTGGACGCCGCCTGGGAGAATCTGGAGTCCGCATAGTCGCTATTGAAAACTGGCAGAACCGGACGGCCTTCCGTCGCTCCGGTTCCGCCAGTTCTTTTGTCCGCGCGACCAACCAGGACAGTCGCTATGACCACTGCCCAACCCAAACCCAGGCTCACCAACGCTGCCCGAGAGGCCCTGACCTGCTACCTCTTTCTCCTCCCTTGGGGCATCGGCTTCCTCGCCTTTGTCATCGGCCCGGTCGTCGCCTCCTTCGTGTTGGGCTTCATGGACTATGAAATCGTAACACCGGCCCGCTGGGTCGGTCTGGCCAACTACATAGAGCTCTTTACCGACGACGCCCGCTTCGGCATGTCCATGGGCAACACACTCTACTATGTTCTCGTCTTCGTGCCCTTCCACGTCATTATCGCCACACTCCTCGCCCTCCTGCTCAATCAGAAGGCGCGCGGCATCGCCGTCTACCGCACGCTATTCTATGTGCCGTCGATCGTGCCCATCGTCGCCGGCGCCATCCTCTGGGTCTGGATTCTGCAGCCGGAGTGGGGCCTCATCAACTCGACCCTGCGCATTGTCGGCATTGAAGGCCCGCTCTGGCTCGCGTCGCTCACTTGGTCCAAACCTGCACTGATTCTCATGGCGCTCTGGGGCTCCGGAGCCGCCATGATCATCGTCCTTGCCGGCCTCCAGGGCGTCCCCCAGCATCTTTACGAAGCCGCCGAAATCGACGGTGCCAACCGCTGGCAGCGTTTCCAACACGTCACCATACCCATGCTCAGCCCCACCCTCTTCTTCATCCTCGTTCTCAGCGTCATCGCCTCCTTCCAGGTCTTCACCACCGCCTATGTAATGACCGGCGGCGGGCCCGCAGAGTCGACCCTCTTCTACATGCTCTATCTCTACCGCCGCGCCTTCGTCCTGTTGGACATGGGCTATGCCGCCAGCATGGCCTGGATCCTCTTTGTAGCCGTCCTTGCTCTCACCTTGATTCAGTTCAAGCTGGCCAGCCGCTGGGTCTACTACGAAGTGGAGCAGAGCTGACGCCATGTTACGCGACCAGGCCGTCGGACCCCAACCAACCCGCGAAATCCATCCCGGCGCAAGAGGACAACCTCTTCGCCGCCTGCTCGAACTCATCGGCACACAGCTGCATCTCGTACTCGGCGCAATTGTTTTCGCGCTTCCCTTTGTCTGGATGGTCAGCACCTCTCTCAAGGCCGACCGTCAGATCTTCGCCTTCCCGCCGATCTGGGTGCCCGATCCTTTCATATGGGGCAACTTTCCCGCCGTCTTTATCTATGCCCCAATGCACCTCTACTTCTTCAATACTCTGCTCATCGCCCTCGCCCACGTCTTCGGCGCCGTCTTCACCTGCTCGCTCGCCGCCTACGGCTTCGCCCGCCTGCGCGCGCCCGGCCGCGACCTCATATTCATGGTCATGGTCAGCCAGATGATGATCCCCTACATCGTCATGCTCGTGCCCCTCTACCTCCTCTTCGCCGAGCTTGAGTGGATCGACACCTTCTACCCGCTGACCATCCCCGCCATGCTCGGCACGCCCTTCTACATCTTCATGCTCCGCCAGTTCTTCCTCACCATCCCTATGGAGCTTGAAGAAGCTGCCATCATCGACGGCGCCTCCCGCCTGCGCATCTGGTGGACCATCATCCTGCCCCTTGCCAAGCCGGCCCTTGCAACCGTCGCCATCTTCAGCTTCATGTTCGCCTGGAACGACTTCACCGGCCCGTTGATCTTCCTCAACTCCCGCGAAAAGTTCACCCTCTCCCTCGGCCTCCAGGCCTTCATGTTCGAGCGCCGCACCATGTGGGGCCCCCTCATGGCCGCCTCAACCATGATGATCATGCCCATCCTCATCGTCTTCTTCCTGGCCCAGAAACACTTCATCCAGGGAATTGCGTTGACAGGGATAAAGGCTTAATAGGAGTCTTCAAGTAGACTCTGTAGAGTTGCTTCATCAGCTGTAGTGCAAGTTCTCTAGGGGGACAGTTCCTAGCCGTAATCCTTGAATGAGGATGATGGCTAGAAGGAAGAGTACGATGCAACAGAATGACAATCTCGTGAACCCGTCAGTCAGTTTTCGGTTCAGGAATCTCGGCCCTATCACAGATGCTGAGTTGAATCTTGGAAATCTAACCGTAATCGCAGGCCGTAACAACACCGGCAAGACTTACTTGGCGTATACACTTTACGGGTTCTTGAAACTTTGGAGGGGATGGCCCAATGCTGACGATTACTTTCTCGACAGAAAGTCGACACCACACTCAGCAAGACTAATTGGAGAGACAATTGCAGAAGGCTTCGCCACGCGCCTAGTTGACCGAGACACACTGAGCAAAGAACGCGAACTAGTGCTGGCAAGGCTGGCAAGTGAATTCTCGGATAGCGCAATAGCGAGTGTCTTCAGTTCGCCACAGGACGCCTGGAAGAAAGCTAGAGTTGACGTCAAGGTGGGCAATGGCTTTCCGGACGTTCGTAATCTAGAAATACACCTGCGGGGGGACAAAGCTTACACTATCGAATACGATGGTTCTGAAATCAAAATGGGATGTAGCGACCCGGAAGAGGACGGCCTGGACGAGTACTGGCTCTCGATTCTGTATCTACGGTTCTTGTTGCATGACTTATTCGCAGATCCCTTTGTTCTTTCGGCGGAGCGATTCGGGATATCACTCTTCTACAAAGAGCTTGATTTCACCAAAAACAGACTAGTAGATCTATTGCAGAAAATGGGGGACGACAGAGATAGAGACGCCTTTTCGCCTTTCGAACTGATCGAAAGTACCACCAGTCGGTATGCCCTCCCTATAAAGGACAACATCGACTATACGAGGGATATTTCCAATGTTCAGAAGGAAAAGAGCGAGATTTTCGAGGAAAAACTTTTCAACAACATAAAGGACATGATGGGCGGGTACTACAGAAGCACAAATGAAG
>VYDA01000441.1:4733-11182 GCA_009843665.1 Caldilineaceae bacterium SB0675_bin_29
ATTTATTTCCAAGGCGCGCAAAGAACGTAGTTTCAGCATTCCGTTGCACAGGTCCTCTTCTTCAGCACGCGGTTTATCTGATTTCTACTTTTTCTTGCGCCATGTAGCAAAAGAAAACCACCTCCTTATCATTGACGAGCCAGAGAGCCATCTCGATACCTCCAATCAAATTCAACTTGCACGTCTATTGGCGCGGGTTGTCGGGGCAGGTGTAAAGGTCCTCGTAACAACCCACAGCGACTATCTCATTAAGGAAATTAATAACCTCATTATGTTGAGCAGTTCATTTGAGGGCAAAAGCAAGCTCGCCAAAAAGCTGAAATACAAGAAAAACGACTTACTCCCTGCAGAACTGGTCCGGGCATATGTGGCGGAAAATAACTCGTTGACCCCATGTACTATTGACGAATTTGGAATCGACATGCCATTTTTCGACAGTACGATCAATGAAATAAATCGTGTTTCAAACGAGCTTGCTACCCATCTGGCGCGCGACGGAGTTGAATGACGTGACGCTTGGTTCCCTCATAGAGCGCATATTGGACGAGAAGGTTATCCGGGCATCGTCAGAAACAGGAACTAGCATCATTCTTCGCGAAAGAGGCGCAAATATGAGAGTAAGGGTGGTGGGCCTCGCAGATCCCTGTACCACGATTCGAATGGGAGGGAAGGGGAAGCTGAATCACCTTACTTATCTGAAGAGTGGCAACCGGAGAAAGATTTGCGACTTTCTCCTGGTCTTGAGGTGGGAGGGCCAAGACCACGCAGTATTCGTGGAATTGAAAAAGAGCCTGGGTTCAAAGGGAGACCCTGAAGAGCAGCTCTTGCGATCACGACCTCTTATGGACTACCTGCTTTCCGTCTGCGACATTGAAGAAGGCAGGAGCATATCAAGGCCAACGGTAAGTTACGTCATAATATATGAAAGAATAAGACTAGATAAGTCGCCGATAAGGCCGGATCTGACTGGAAAAATCGATGAAATAGAGTACAAGTCGATTAACATTAAGAGATTCCAAGGGGACGAACTGGAACTGTCAGACTTGGTAAGAGTGTAGTTCGGTTCTCAGAAACACAAATGGTTTTCCGTGTCGCCTCACCAACAGAATCGAATTCGCTCCTTAGTTTTCTTCAATTGACGATTCCCAACTGAAAGGCTTCCCCAAAATGGAAAACTCACCCGGAAAGCAACTCTTCATCGACGACTACTTCATCGAATCCCTGTCCGGCGCCCGCCGCGTCCTCAACCGGCCACGCAAACTCACCCCCGACGCGCCCCTGTCCATCCCCTTCGACCAACCTTGGGACGCAAATAACGCCCAGCCCGGCCGCGTCATCTACGATGAAAGCACAGGCCGCTTCCGCATGTACTACCGCGCCTGGACCGGAGAACAGACCCTTTTCTGCGCGCTAGACTCAGACGACGGGCTGAACTGGGAACGGCCAGTCCTCGAGCTCGTCGAATTCGACGGCTCGACCCGCAACAACATCACCACCGCCAGCGCCGACCACCTCATCACGATTCTGGACAGCCGCGAACCGGACGAATCGCGCCGCTGGAAGCAGATCGACAACAAGCCCAGCGGCACGAACGAGTTGGGAGAACCCCGCTGGCTCGCCCGCTACTCGGAAGACGGCTACGACTGGCATCTCTACCCCGAGGGTCCGCACAGCCTGCAAAAAATGCGGTTCAACTTCGGCTCCCCCCATGAGACCTTCGGCGGGGTCATCAACCCCGACGCGCCCTACGTCTACTACTCACAGCGCGGCTCCAACCGCCGCACCCGTGTCCTAGGCCGCCGCGACAGCCAGGACTTTCTCAACTGGTCCGGCCTCCGCACCGTCATCGAACAGGACCTCCAGGACCCGCCCGGGACCGAGTTTTATTCCGCCGGCTTCGACCCCGTCGCCTGCACCAACGGCGGCCTGCACATAATTACGCTCCAGGCCTTTCAGACCGACCTGACCGAACCCTACGAAATCGAAGATGCCGCCAGCTACTGGGGCGACGAGAAGGGCGGGAACGCCTTGGCCGCCCGGGTAGACGGCTTCGTCGAGAGTCAACTGGCGGTCAGCCGCGACACCGTCGCCTGGACGCGCTGGCGCGAACCCTTCATCGCCCGCGGCGAACCGAGCGCATGGGACTATGGCATGGTCTACGCCGACGGCCCCATCCTCCACGACAACCAGCTCTGGTTCTTCTACATGGCCGGCAACCTGACCCACAACGGCTACAGCGCCCAGCCCTGGCAGGGCCCGTACTCAACGCCCAACCGCCGCGGCAAAGGCGTCGCCGTCCTCCGCCCCGACGGCTACGTCAGCGTCGAAGCCGAGTCCTACGCGCCTGGCATCCTCACAACCCATCGCTTCCGCCAGGAGCAGGGCGGCCAGATCAGAGTCAATGTCGCCGCCGGCGCCGGCGAGCTCCGCTACGAGCTCCTCGAAGACACAGGCCACCCAATTCCTGGGTACACCGTCGCCGACTGTGACCCGATTCGCGCAGACACCCTCGACAGCGCGCTCTCCTGGAACGGCAAACCAGGCTGGCCCGGAGTCGGCAATGACCGCATCGCACGCCTTCCCCAGCTGAACCATTCGGAGTTCTACGTGAAACTGCGCTTCTACGTTTCGCCAGGGACCAAATTGTACTCCCTCACCATAGACCCGCCCGAAGTGACGGAATGGCTGGTCAGACTCAGGACGCGCATTGACTAGGCCTAACGATTAGGACCAACTGATAAGACCTATCTTGGAGAAAAAGGCTTGCCGGAACCGCACAGAACCCCGTTCTAAAGTAGAAGAGCTTGAGCATTCCGTTCAGACGGATGCTCGAACAGATTGGAGAACAGAATGTCCGATACACTCTCAAACGAACAATGGCGACAGTTCGAAGCGCGAGGATTCTTGCGCCTGGGCAAAATACTGGCCCACGAGGAACTTAACGCTCTCCAGTTGCGCATGGATGACATCATGCTGGGGCGGGCGCCGCTCGACTATGAACAGATCGCCATGCAGCTGGACCGCGAACCAGGCACAGGGAAACCCGGTCCTCAGACAAAGGGCCACAAAGGCGCCACGCTCAGCTACCGCAAGATCCAGGACCTCGAATACGATCCCCTGTTCCTCGCCTACATGCAGAAGCCGCTCTTCCGCCACATCTGTGCGCGCGCCTACGGAGAGGAGACCACCGTAGCCTGCTACCGCGCCATGTTCATGAACAAGCCAGCCCGCGAGGGAACACCCCTCATCTGGCACCAGGACCGTTGGAGATATCTCGATCGCGACCCCCTGATCACAATCTGGACGGCCCTCGATCCCGCAACCATCGCAAACGGCTGCGTTGAGATCGTGCCCGGCGCTCACCACACTCTGATAAACCCGACCAGCGGGTCCGGCTTTCTGACTCCTGAGCAGGCAGAGGAACTGACACGCGACGCCGAAACTGTCTTTCTGGAGATGGAGGCGGGCGAGAGCGTCCTCCTCCACAATCATCTGCCCCACAGCTCCAATATCAACAACACCGACATTCCCAGGCGCGCCTTCAGCGCCTGTTACATGGACGCGGTGACCAAGGCAGAAAACGGGGAGACCTTCAACGTTATCTTTGGGGAAGGCGCGCTGCAGCCTGAGATGGTCTGAAAATCTGGCAGTGTCGAAGGCCCCCTAACCCTTCGACTGCCAGCCTTTACCCAAAAGTCTGTCCAGGAGCCTTGGATGTACATTCACAACGGCGGTCCCCGGCAACGGCTGGAAGAGATCGTCCTATTTCCCTTCGACGACCATAGCCTCCCTCTTCAGTGCGGTGTGGAGCTCCGCCTCGAAGGCCACATGACCCCATGCGGACGCACCCGCATCGCCGTAGACCTGGGAGAAGAAGGTGCCCCTGACAGCGAGCGCGTCGTCTACTACGGTACCGTTCACCGCGTCGGCGACGAGCTCTGGATGTGGTATCTCGGCCAGGGCCGCGACGCCGCTTGGTTCGAGCGCGTCTGCTTCGCCACCAGCACCGACGGCTACAACTGGCACAAGCCGAACCTGGGGCTGGTCGAGTACAATGGCAGCCGCGACAACAACCTCGTCGACCTGAATCAAGGTTCGCACCACGTCCAGAGCTGTGTAGTCTACCACGACCCCGACGATCCCGACCCCGATCGCAAGTTCAAAATGCTCTTCCAATCGCGCAAGTATGACAGCAGTTTCGCCGCCGCATTCAGCGCCGACGGTCTGTCATGGCAAGAGTCTTCCAACAATCCTGTCGGTTCCTGGTTGGAGATGGCAGGGGGAACGCGTCACAACGGCTGCTACTACATCTGCGGCCAGGGCGGCACGCACGCCGGCGGCGTCCGTCAACTCGTTACGCACATCTCCTACGACTTCGAAAACTGGTCGCAGGCCTCCTGCATGGGCATGCGCCGTTCCAACGTTTCGCCCCGCTCTCCGGTAACGGGCAGCAGTGCGGGTGAACAGATTCACCTCGGCGCCAGCCTCTGGAACCGCGGCAACGTCATCGTCGGCTTCTACGGTATGTGGAACGGCCACCCCTCCAACGACCGCCGCCTCGTCACCATGGACCTCGGCCTCGCTGTCAGCAACGACGCCCTCCACTATCGCGAGCCAATTCCAGACTACCCCATCGTCTCCGCCGCCGAAGACGGCTGGCAGGAGCTGCCCCACGGCAACACCCTCGTCAACTATCCCGCTCTCATCCAGGGGCAGGGCTTCGAACAGGTCGGGGACGAGACCCTCTTCTGGTACGCACCCTGGCCCGAGCAGAGCAGCGACGGCGTTCGCGTAGCTAGTTGGCCCCGCGACCGCCTCGGCTACCTGCAGCCATTCCCAGCCGGCCGCATGCGGCCCGGACAGGCCCCCCACATCGTTTCCGCGCCAATCGATCTGGATGGTAAGCCCGCCCAGCTCGCCTTGAACATCGACGGCCTCGGCGACTACAGCGACGTGACCGCTGAAATAATCACCGAACAGCTGGAGCCCGTACCCGGCTATAGCGCCGCTGACTGCATCCCGCCAAGTGCCTCCGGTCTTTCACAGCCCGTCGCCTGGCGAGGACGGGATACGGTTCAATACGAAAACGGCCCCATTCGTCTCCGCCTCAACTTTTCTGGCATCCGCCCGGAGGACATCCAACTGTTCGCCGCCTACATGAACACGGTCGGAGGTTGAGTCTGCACCGCAGTCTTTTGAGTCCAGGTTTTCGTCCTGAAGGAAAGTGACATGTACGAAAAAGTAGAAGTTGCCGCCATCTCATATCGCCCGGTCAAGTGGGACAAAGCCGCCAACGCCGACCGCATGGAGGAGCTGTTCGTCCAGGCCGCCCAGGAAAACCCCCGCATGATCCTCACTACCGAGGGCGCACTCGAAGGCTACATTGTGATGGAAATCGTCGAGGGCCGCGCTCCGGCCGACGCCATGCTCGATGTAGCCGAACCGATCGACGGCCCCTACATCCGCCGCTTCCGGAAGCTGGCCCGCTCCCTCAACACCTGCCTCGCCTTCGGTTTCGCCGAGCGCATCGGCGATGAAGCCTACAACTGCGCCATTTTCCTCGATCAGGAAGGCGAAATCCGCGGCCGCTATCACAAGGTACAGCTGGCCGAAGGTACTCATTCCACCTGGAGTTTTAATCGAATCGGAAAGAAGCTGCGTGCCTTCGATACGCCCATCGGCCGCGCCGGTTTCGTCATCTGCAACGACCGCTGGAACCCGCACATCGCGCGCGCACTCGTGCTCGACGGCGCCCGCATCATCCTCATCCCCTCTTACGGCAGCAAGACCAAAAACCAGAATCAAGCCGTCCTCGCCAGGGCAAGGGAGAATGGCGTCCCCATCGTCGAAGCCAACGTCGGCATGAACCTGATCATCAGCAAAGGCGAAATCTGCGCCTACCAGTGGGGCAACGACCAGATCACCCACGCCGTCGTCGAGGTGCCCGCAGCCCCCGGCGAGGCAACAGCCCGCAAGGCCGAGCAGGACTATCTCGCCGCGCAAGCGCCCGAAATGGAGCGCCGCTACCAGAGGACTTTGGAAAGAGTGGAACGGATGGCCAGCGCCTAGCTACCCTGGTTAGAACTCCGACGACTAGGGCTCTCTGGAGGACAATTCCTTGTACGATATCGTCATTTCAGGTGGAACGGTTATAGATGGTCACCGCGCACCTCGCCGCCGCGCAGACGTCGGCATCCAGGGCGATCGCATCGCTGCCGTCGGCGACCTCGCCGGCGCCGAAGCTGCCCAGAATATCGACGCCTCCGGCAAGATCGTTGCTCCCGGCTTCGTCGATCTGCACAATCACTCCGACGGCTGGTTCCTGAGAAAGGAACACCAAGTCAGCAAGACCAGCCAGGGCTTTACCACCGAGCTCATCATGGCCGACGGTACCTCCTACGCCCCCGTCAGCCGCCAAACCGCCCACGAGTGGATCTACTACATGCGCG
>VYDA01000510.1 GCA_009843665.1 Caldilineaceae bacterium SB0675_bin_29
ATATTCCCGCCAAAACACGACCCGCCATGTAAAGGTTCGTACAACTCTCGCAGACGCTGGAATGAGACCCCCGGCGCCGGCGAGGCCTTAACTGCAGCCCATCACACAAACTGCATGCATTGCAGGTGAGACAACATGGAAACGCTTGTAAACGCTCATAAACTCTCGTTCAGCGCTCGTACGAGACAACCTGCGCCGGCAAGGCCCTAACTGCAGCCCATCACATAAACCACAAGAATGCAGTTCAGACAACCCGCAAACGTTCGTAAACACTCGTAAACGCTCATAAACTCTCGTCCAACACACATATGAGAAAGCCTGCGCCAACATCAAGATGAATCTGACTCCAACAACCCACAATGAATGTGGACGACAGTCGCACGGGCAACGGCCATGCGCAGCACAATCTGCCCGTCCTCCGCCGCCTGGCATTCAACCTCCTACGTAGAGTGAACAGCGCCAAAACCGGTATTGCTGCCAAACGTAACCGGGCCGGTTGGGAAACCGACTATCTCCTGATAGTGCTCTCCCAATAGGATGCGTACATCCTGAGATCTAGAGCCTTCTTTCGTTGACAGTGTAAAGACATTCTGGTACAGTGCGCCCACCTTCAGTACAGACGCCTCCGAAGCGGCAAACGGATTCACCCAAACGACCGGGCAGGCCCGACGAATCTACAAGTAAAAACTTTGTGAGTTTGATCTTTTCTTTCGCCCACAACGCAGCGAAATTCGGTATTTGTTCGCTCGCATCAGGAAATTCCTGGTTTTCCAATCCAAAGGAGGAAGGTATGAAAGTCTCGAAGGAAAGAGTAAGTCGTCGCGATTTTCTTCGGCTGTCTGCGGTTACAGCCCTCTCGGGAATCGGCGCAAGCGCGCTGGCAGCCTGTGGCCCGGCGCCTGGGCAAGGGGCATCCGGCGACATGGCAGCGGATGAGCCCGCCATGGCCCAACAGACGATCACCTACTGGGACTGGTGGGGCCCCGCCGCCAATGCGACCAGCAAAGCGCTGTTCGACCGGTTGCCGGTGGCCCTGGGAGAGTCGAACCCTGAGCTGGAGTTGAACTATCAGAACGTTCCCTTCGGTGAGTATTTCGTAAAATTCCTGGCGGCGCATGCAGCCGACGATACGCCCGACGTCATGCACAGCTCGGTGTACTGGGCCCGTGACTTCTACGACAAGGGCGCACTGCTGGACCTGACACCCTCCATCGAAATAACGCCGGACCTGGCGCCGGAAAACTTCCTCGACGGCGCGCTGCTGCAGGCGACAAAGGGCCCTGCGCAGTACGGCGTACTGGGCGAGGGGCCGGACAGCAACCAGATCTTCTTCAACACCGATCTGTTTGATGAGGCGGGCGTTACAACCGACACCGATGAGATCGCAACCTGGGGCTGGGCGGATTTCACCGACGCGGCCAAGGAACTGACCAAGCGTGACGGCGACGAAGTTGTTCAGTCGGGCTTCCTGGTCCAGACACCAAACGCCCAGCACCTGAGCATCTGGGCCAGTTGTCACAATGTCGGTTTCTATTCGACGAACGATGCCGGCATTGAAAACGGGATAGGCTTCAACGAAAAGAACGCAGCGGTAAACGGATTGAAATGGTTCCTGGACTTGTTGCATGTGCATCAAGTCTCCCAGCCGATAGCCCCTGAACGCCAGGACTGGGCGCAGTTCCAGCAAGGGAAAACTGCGATGGCGGCGTCCGGCCCTTGGAAATATGGGCCCCTGACCAATGATCTGCCGGATCTGAACTGGTTCACGATGTTGTGGCCCGCGGCGCCGGTGGACGGCGGGAAGCAAGGCTCGGCCCACTGGAACAACATGCTGGTTGTGCCGACCAAGTCACCCAACAAAGATGCCGGCTGGGCCTTCCTGGAGTTCTGGTGCGGGCTGGGTTGGATGTTGGAGCGATTCGCGATCGGCAGCTGGTTGGCGCCGCGTAAGGACTTCTACGAGACACCGGAATACCAGGCCGCGCTCCAGGAGCTTCCGGTTCTGAACATGGTGCCGCTGGCTTCAGCGGCAGGTACACCGCTAGTTTACATTCAGCAGAGCGCGCTGAATGCGGCCATGAAACCGATCCTCGAGGCAGCGATTCTGCAGGAGATGGAGCCGGAGGCAGCGATAGATCAGTTGGTCGATGAGTGCAACCAGATTATGGCAGACGCCGGTTACTCTTGATCCACATATGGCTCGCGGTCGGTGGTTGCCAACCGGCCGCGAGCCAGTGCATTTCAGAGCTTGGTGATAGATGACGACTCTGGCACAACCTTCGCAGCCGGTTCAATCGCGTGCGAGCAGACAGAGAGAGTTGTGGAAGCGCGTCAGGAAGACCTGGCCGGGCTATCTGTTTATCAGCCCGGCGGGCCTGCTGATCACGGTTTTTTCCTACATCGCGATCATCTTCTCTCTCTACATCAGCTTCCACCAATATG
This sequence comes from Caldilineaceae bacterium SB0675_bin_29, assembly GCA_009843665.1. Classification (GTDB taxonomy): domain Bacteria; phylum Chloroflexota; class Anaerolineae; order Caldilineales; family Caldilineaceae; genus Bin5. The sequence goes on from VYDA01000510.1 coordinate 2,443, forward strand.
ACATCATCTCAGAAGCGCGGCCTTTCGAGGGGCTGGAGAACTATACGCGCGCATTGAGTGATAAGCTGGTCCGGATTGGTTTTCGCAACACCTTCATCTACGTAATCGTAATTGTTCCCTCAATTACGATCATCTCTCTGATGCTGGCGGTCCTTGGCAACCAGGTCCGTCGCGGACGGGCGCTCTTCCGCACCGTCTTCTTCATCCCCACAATTACACCTATCGTGGTGACTTCGATGCTGTGGGTGTGGCTCTACGAACCCACCGGCGGGATCAATAGATTGCTGCAAATGATGAACGTTGAGGGTCCCAACTGGCTCTTCAATCCAAAGACCGCGCTGCCGGCAATCATGATTATGACCATTTGGGGCGCGGTCGGCTACTACATGATCATCTTCCTCGCCGGCCTGGCCGAGATCCCGGAGGTCTTCTACGAAGCGGCCAAGGTCGACGGCGCCGGCCGCTGGCACACCTTTTGGAACATCACCATCCCCCTGTTGCGCAATTCGCTGATCTTCGCCTTCGTTACCTTGACGATCGCCGCCTTCCAGGTCTTCACCCAGGTCTTCATCATGACGCAGGGCGGCCCCATGAACTCGACACAGACGGTTCAAATGGTCGTCTACCACTACGCATTTCAACGATTTGAAATGGGCTATGCGTCGGCCATCTCCTGGTTGCTGTTCGGTGTGATCTTCTTCTTCTCCGCGCTGCAGCTGAAGCTGTTCATCTCGCGGGAGCTGTACTGAGTCATGGCGCGCACACTGTCCGACCCCGGCGGCGGGGCCAAAGAACAGAACAGGCTGCTTCTGGTTGCAACCAAGCGCAGCTTCACCATCATCGTCTATGCGCTTCTGATTGCCCTCGCCTTCAGCATGATCTTTCCCTACCTGTGGATGCTGGCCAACTCCTTCAAAAGCCGGACCGACTTTTTCACCAATCCCTATTCGGTCATTCCGATGCCGCCAACGCTGAGCACATACTATGATGCTCTGACGATCGGGCGGATGGGAGTATACCTGGGTAACAGCATTCTGTACGCGGCCGCAGTCCTTGTTGTCCAGCTTTTCATCGACTCGCTGGCGGCCTATTCGTTCGCTCGCGTCGATTTTCCCGGCCGCGAGGCCCTCTTCCTGGCGGTGCTGGCGACGCTGATGCTGCCGGGTTCGGTTACGCTGATCCCGACCTTCCTCATCGCGCATGGGTTGGGTCTCACAAATACATTTACGGGGGTGGTGCTGCCGGGCTTTGCCGGCGCCTTCGGTATATTCCTCTTGCGCCAGTTTTTCCTCAATATCCCGCGCGAGCTGGAGGACGCCGCCCGCATCGACGGCTCCGGCTTTTTCGGCACCTATTGGCGCATTATGCTGCCCCTCGCCAAACCGGCCATGGTCACGCTCGGCGTCTTTATCTTCCTCAACGAGTGGAGCTCCTTCGTCTGGCCCCTCATCATCCTCTCCGACTGGAAAAAGTACCCGGTCACCGTCGGCATCGCTCTCTTCCGCGACGTCAACCAGATCAACTGGCCGGCCGTATTCGCCGGCTCCACCATCGTCTCCTTCCCCATCGTCATCCTCTTCGTCCTCGCCCAGGAGTACATCATCGGCGGCATCAGCCTCTCCGGCCTGAAGGGGTAAGGCGCGCCGTGTGGCTCCGGAAACAAAGATTGGGCCGGCTCTGATCAGAGCACGAAGTGCTGACCTGATCCCCCCCCCAAAAAAACTGGTCCAGGTAGTACGTTGGAATTGGGCCGTAGAAAGGGGGAAAGATGGCCAAGAGGAGACATACGCCGGAGCCAGTAATCAAAGAGCTCCGAGAGGCTGAGGTGGCGATAGCCGAGGGCGGCACAGAAGTGCGGTTGCTGACGGAAACGGATCAGTCCGTTTCCGAGTTCTAGCTTGTTGTAAAAGAGGTTATACCTGTAGAGAAACCCCCTATCAGTGCCCTTCGTGGACTGCTATCGAGGTGCCGATGGAAACGTGGTCGGGCATGGAAGGAGATGGGCATGGGCGCTGCGCGCTAGTGCCGTTCTGGTGCCCGCCAATCCTGGTCTCTCTATTCTGTTTGGGAAGACGTACCATATCCATAACAGCGGTCAGTACGACCGGCCGCGGCCACCCCCTCGGCCGAGCCTGTCATTTCGCCGCCTCTCAAGACCGCACCACCACCACTGTCAGAATGGCATAGGCTCCTCGCGGCCACAAAAGGACTCCCTCTCCGCATCCCCTGTCGACGTAATGGCGTTGCCGAAGATGTCTCTCCTGCAACGCTGTAATGCGGCGCGGCAGTCAACGCTTCGCAACCGTGATCGCATCCCCCAGCATCAGAACACTCTCCACGTCACCTGCCTCACCGCTTAAATAGACATTGGTACAATATTGATACAGAAATAAATCGTTTTGACGCACCAATAACATACGACAGGTATATAATAAAAGATCACGTACTCGATCCCGTCGTTGGCTACACCACCTTCTTACTCGCATTCCGCAACATCCTATACCAACACCGGCCTTGCACCCGGAACCTGCTACTATGTTGTGCTCGCAGTCAATACCGCTCGTTCAGCGCAGACAGTAATGTCTGCGCCGTGGGCAGCCTATGGCGAAGGCCTGACTCCAATGCTTCTTTCCGACAGGAGAAACGCACCATGAAAAGTGTAATCCGGAAGGCCGTCATTTGTCTCTCTCTTGCGATTGGCATGCTCGTTTCCGCCGCCTGTACCTTCGTTCTGCTCGAACCGGAGCAGGCGCAGCCCGAATGTCCCCTGCCTGCCGGCGTTGCTCCGCCCGCCGATCCGCAGGTGACGGCGCAACAGGTGGAAGACGGCAACGCCAGCCTGACCGACTTCGCGCTGGCCGCGAGAGACAATCATGTAAGCGTGCTACAAGGAGAAAGGGCCGTAGAGCAGACGTTATACCTTAGATGTCTCTTCAGGCAGGAGGGGAGTCCGTGGCGTTCAGGTTCGACCTACCTTGTGCAGCTGACGCCCGACGGCAGGGTGTACGTTCACGCGCAGCAAATGTCGTTGTCCGGCAGACAACTCAACCCCGTGATCTATGCGGCGATCCTTCACGCTTTGGGGATCGACCCGGCCGCTCTGACCGACCCGGCCGCGGCCATGGCCGCCTTCGCTGCCGCCGTACAGGGAGATGGCGGTCCATTCAACGTACCCAATATCGCGGACGCCTCCGGCTACGCCACCATTTTTTTCACGGGCTCCGTACAGCGCCCCACCGTTCTGCTCGCCGGATTCGAGCTCGACGCGTCTCACCTGATTCACATCAGCGACGAGGCCCTCGATTACGGCGACCCCGCGATTACGGCCGGCGAAGTGGTGGACCGGGCAACCTTGAAGGCCTTCGTCACGGCCGCGGGCGAGTACATCGTCGAACTTCTCGAGTCCGACGATCCGGTCGCCCGCTCGAACGTCCTCGCGAAAGCCCGGGTCACCCTGCGGGATCCGAACGGACCTTGGAGAGACGGTTCCGTCTACCTCTCCGTCATGGATCGCGCCAGCAAGCTGATCCAGTTTCACGGCGGGTTTCCAGACCGGTTCGAGCTGCGACAGGGAGGGATTTCCCGCGACATCGCGACCGGAGAACTGATCGTCGATCAGCTCATCGCCGCGGCGGAAAGCGGTCCGGAAGGCGGCTTCTGGGAGTACTACTTCGACAACCCCGCCGACGATTCCGACAGCGCCGAAGTCCCCAAGGTGGGTTACGCCCGCGTGTTCACCGGCCACATTCCGTTGCCGGACGGAGGCGCCTTCCCCTACGAGTTCATCGTCAATTCGGGCTACTATCCGACTCCGGAATCCGAATAGGACTGACACCTGTGTAGTTCCGCCGCAACCGCATCCGGCTGATCTCTTCATGCCAGTTTGAGAGAGTCCCCGAACATAGTTGAAGGGCAGGGGATCGAACTCAGGAACGCCACGACAGAAGAGCTAGGCCCATACTGGGGGACAGGAGGAATCAAAGTAAGGCCCACACAGCCGCCCTCTCAACCCCCCGACATTCCCGGAGACACTGGAACTCCGCCTGCTGATTCGGGATACCACTCAGTTTAGCAGTCTTTGGCCTCAAATAACCTGAACTCACCTTCAACCTCGTTAGAGCCCTGGATTTCACAATCCAGGGCTCTTTCTCTTCTGACAAATGGTGTAATTCGCGTTGTGGCTGGGATCGAACCCGAGTTCATATGGCTAATTGGTGTCGTGCTCCATGATACGCCTTAGCTTGTGGTCCAGTTTCTGGAGCCAAGCTCACTGATCCGAAAAACTGGTTTGACCGCATCGGCAGGAGATGTTACATTCGGGCGCATAGTCCTCTTTCAACCGTCCCTATTCCATACCTCTCGCAACCATCGCGAACGGCAGGACCTAATCAATAGGAGGCTGAAATGAACAGAGCACTGTCTCGCCGCCAATTTCTGATCGGGACTGGCGGCCTCGCTGCCGGGCTTATCGCTGCTTGTGCGATGCCGACGGCGCCCATGGAAGACGATGCAGCCGAAGGCTCAGGGATGACCGGTGAACTGACGATCGACATGCAGTACGTTCCCGGCAAGGTAACCGCGGATACGCCGGTGGCGCTCCACGAAATCCTGCACATCGCGTCCGAGTACGAGGATATGCACCCCGGCGTCGAGGTCGTCTTTGAGGAGCCGTTCAAGGCGACCGAGGCGATGACCCAGCCGACCTACTTCAGGGCCGGCGCGGCCGCAGGTACGCTGCCGGATATCACCTTCACCTACGGCCTCACCTTCATCTACGACAAGGACACGATTGTCCCGACGACCGAGTACCTGAATCAGCCGAACCAGTATATTCCCGCGGGCCAGCCGGGCAACAGTCGCTGGCTCGACCAGTGGTTCGAGGATGTACATCCGATCGTGCTGGCCGACGGCAACAATTACGACATTCCCGTCGGTTGGGGCGGCCCGGGACTGGTGATCGCCTACAACAAGGAGATGTTCGCCGAGGCCGGCCTCTCCGGTCCTCCCGAAAAAACCTATTACGACTACTACCAGGCCTGCCAGCAGATCCTCGATACGGGCACGATTCCCGTGGAGAGTACGCTGCTCAGTTGGGAATGGGACCGCATGGTCGACTATCTGGTTCGGGCGATGGGGCTGTATGAGCTGATCGACATCAACGGCGACGGCTTCTGCGACGACGTGGAACAGACCCGCGCCGCCGTCGCCGGCATCGTGCGGTTGGACGCGCCCTACTGGGTCGAGCCGACCCGCATCTGGAAGGAAGCGACGAACTACTACCAGCCGGGCTACTTGCAGATGGCGCAGACCACCTCGGCGATCGGCTATGGCGAGGTCTTCATGACCGGGCAGACGGCGATGGTATGGAACGCGACCCGCATCTGGCCGCAGTTGATGGAGCTGGGAGGCACCGATAAGTTCGGCGTCTTTAATCTGCCGCGCCTGACCAATAAGCTGACGCCGTGGGGCGAAGAGGACCCGACCTGGCTGATCGCGCGCGGGACCGAGAGCAAGACGGTGACCAAGACCGCGCGCGAACGGGGCCACGTCGACCTGGCCGTCGATTTCCTCAAGTTCATGACCACGCCCGCGAATACCGCGCGGCTGATCCACGAGCGGCTTGGCACGAACCTGGTGCTGCCCACGATCAAGGGCCTCGAAGCTCTCGAGGTCGACGACGATGTCAAAGCGCTGGTCAGCGACTATGAAGCCGATACGGCCAAACCCGGATTCTCCTCCGACCGCATCGGCGACTGGCACTTCTGGTACGAATGGTTCTCGGCGATTCAGGCCTACTTCGCCGACGATATGACACTGGAAGAGATGATCCAGATTCAGATCGACGTGCTGCCGACCTTCATCGAGAATTTCCTCGTCGATAAGGAGCTGCACGCAGAGGCCGCCGAGTGGGAGAAGATGCAGGCCGACTACACCCCGCCGCCGTGGGGCGACTACACGGTCCCCAGCGAACCGTACGTGATGCCGTTCAACGCCTGAGAGCAGTCGATAGCGGCCAGTGGTCAGTGATCAGCAGATCACTGGCCGTTGGCCCTTGTGAACCCCATGTCAGTACAAACTGCCGACGCGGGTCTCGACAGTAAACTGTGGAGCGGGCGCCGCCGTGCGCTGCGCCGCAACCTGACCGCGTTCCTCTTTCTGCTGCCCACCTTCCTCTTCCTGGCCATCTTCATGTACCAGCCGACATTCAATGTCATCTATCATACCTTCTTTCGCTGGGACGGCTTTACGCTGGAGCGGTTCGTTGGGTTCAAGAACTACATAACGATGGTGAACGACCCCAACATGCACATCGCCACGCGCAATCTCGGCTGGTTCTTCCTCGGCTGGATGTTGCAGCGCATCTCGCCCTTCCTCGTGGCGGAGTTGGTCTTCAACCTGAAGCGGGAACGTTCCAAATACTGGTACCGCACGCTTTTCGTGCTGCCGATGGTGGTGCCCTTTCTGGTCACGATCATGATCTGGAAGTTCATCTACAACCCGCTGCCCACGATTGGGGTGCTCAATCGTATGCTGGGGAGTTTCGGCCTCGAGGAGTGGCAGACGGCTTGGCTGTCTGAGCCGAGCCTGGTGATTCTGGCGCTGCTGTTCGTCGGCTTCCCCTGGATCTCGGGCTGGCCCTTCATGATCTTCTACGCCGGCCTGCAGCAGATCCCCAGTGAGGTGCTGGATGCGTCGGTGATGGACGGTTGCAATGTCTGGCAGCGGATGGTGCGGATCGACATTCCGCTGGTGATCACTTCGATTCAGCTGGTGGCGATTCAGACGATGATCGGCATCATCCAGGAATTCGCCTTTGTGCTGATCATGACCGCGGGCGGGCCGGCCAAGGCGTCGCTGGTGCCCGGTCTGCTCCTCTTTATGGCCGCCTTCCGCGGGGACCAGATGGGCTACGGCGCAACGATCGGAGTGACGATGTTCATCGCCATCTTCATTCTGACGCTGCTGAGCTTCCGCTACACAACGTCGCCGTTCGCCCGCACGCGACGCACAAGGGAGACCTGATGACCGGGCAGACAGTCGACCGGCCCTTCACATCATCGCCGGACGCCGCGCCGGTGGAGCTTAGCGCCCGGTTCCAAAGCGCGCTGCATCATGCGTTGCTGGTGTTTCTCCTCCTTCTGACCTTCTTCCCCTTTTTCATCGCTATCCTCACCTCGCTCAAGAGCTTTCAGCAACTGCTCGTAAATTTCTGGCTGCCGGCCTTTCCTCTGCAGTTGCACAACTACGTGATGGCCTGGAACGAGATCTATCGCTCCATCATCAACAGCAGCCTCGTCAGCCTCGGAGCGGTTACGGGCGTGCTGCTGTGCGCGTCGCTGGCCGCGTACGCATTTGCGCGCATCGACTTCGCGTGGCGGGACGGGGCCTACTACCTGGTGCTGTCGCTGCTGATGATCCCCGGCGTCCTGACGTTGATCGGCCGCTACCTGCTGATCGTCCAGTTTGGGCTGATGAACTCTTTGTGGGGGCTGATCCTGCCCTATATCGCCGGCGGGCTCGCCTTTGCCGTCTTTCTGCTCACCGGTTTCTTCTCCGATCTGCCGGAGGAGCTGTTCGAGGCGGCGCGGATGGACGGCGGCACCGAGCTGCAGATGTACCGGCTGATCGCGCTGCCGCTTTCGCGGCCGATCATGGCGATCGTGGGCCTGCTGACCTTCCTGTCGACGTGGGGGGACTATGTGTGGCCGTTGCTGGTGCTGCGCTCGCCTGAAAAATTTACGCTGATGTTGGGGCTGGCCAAGTTCACCGGCAACAGCCAGGTAATGTTCGGGCCGCTGATGGCCGGTTATGTGATCGCGTCGATCCCGACGGCGATTATCATTGTCCTGATGATGCGCACCTTCGCGGGCGCCGCCCTGGTAGGAGCATTCAAATGAGCGACGGCAAGCAATACACGGCGGGGATCATCGGCTGCGGCAGGATGGCGAATCTGCACGCAGAGGCGTACACGATTGTGCCCGATACGCAGGTGGTGGCCGCCGCCGACATCGACCCCGACAAGCTCGATCTCTTCTGCGAACGTTGGTCGGTCCCCCAACGCTACCGCAGCTATGAGGAGATGCTGGCGCAGGCCGATCTCGATATCGTCAGCGTCGTCACCTTGGACAATCTGCACGGCCCGGCGACGATTGCCGCGGCCGAGGCCGGCGCGCGCGGCGTCTTCTGCGAAAAGCCGATGGCGTTCGACCTCGAAGAGGCGGACCGGATGATCGCAGCCTGCGATCGCGCCGGTGCCAAGCTTGTTGTCGACCACTCAATGCGATTCGAGAAGAATTTTATCGAAGTGAAGGCGATGATCGAGCGCGGCGACATCGGCAATCTGCGCACGATCCGCGCCAATATGCTCTCCACCGACCAGCGCGATCCCGGCAGCTGGCATTCGCAGTACGTGACCGCGGGCGGCGGCGAGCTGATGCACAACGGCACGCACCTGACCGACCTTATCCGTTTTTACGCCGGCGATCCCGAGTGGGTCTTCGCCACGGTGGAGCGGGGCAACAAGGCCGTCACAATTGAGGATCTCGGCGCCGGCCTGTTCCGCATGGACAGCGGCTGCCTCTTTTTCTTCGAGTCGGGCGGGCGCCGCCGCTACGGCACCTTCGAAATCCTGATCGAAGGGGACGAAGGCCGCCTCGCGATCCAGCACGGCGCCCGCAAC
>VYDA01000187.1 GCA_009843665.1 Caldilineaceae bacterium SB0675_bin_29
CATCATCTTGTCGTCTTTGTCGGACATCATACTGTCATCCTTGTCCGACATCATCTCGTCATCCTTCTCCATCCCCGCCTCCATCATCATCGCCTTATCAATGGTGACCTTGACGAGGGCAGAGACGTCGGGATAGGAGTAGCCGTCATCCACAACTCTTACCGTCCCCCCAATTTCAGGGCGGCCCGTGTTGGCGGCGGACTGTCGGGGAGCCTGATCCGGGCCAACGCCCGGCTCCTCATTGAACTCAGTGCCAGCGTCCCACAACTGCAGATCCGCAGTAACGTCCTGCATCCCCTCCATCGCCATACCATCCATATCGATGAGCGCGATGCCTCCCTCTCCAGGACCGACGAAGAGGTCGTTGGACTGTACAAGCATTGTGGCAAAGGAAAGATACGGTGCGTCCGACGTCACCTTCACTTCAAACTCGTAGGCTTCGCCAGGAAGTATCACGCCAGGACCGTCGGCTCCGGCCGGCGTATTGAATACGCCCGCATGCAAGTCCATGCTGTTCAGTGCTTCAGCCAAAGCGGACGGATCACCGTCTTCAGCCAGCGCCTCCAGTCCGTAGCCCTTGTCCGCTTCACCTTCAGTGAAGAGAGGACCGGGATCGCTGTGCAATACCCAAACGCCCGGAGCAAACGGTGTGGATAGGTCGCTGTCGCCGGATACGTTCTCTATCCGCACAACAAAGGTGACCGCATCGCCCATCTCGTCTTTGTCGTCTCCGCCATGACTCGACTCGAATGTCGGCCCGTCGCTCGCAGTGGCAATTTCAGCCGGTAGCAAGACGACAGAGGTGGAGAGCAATAGCATCGCGATAAGCATCAACGAAAGCGGTGTTTTGAGTTGCATGGTATATCCTCCTCCTTGAGGGTTGGTCAAAACAACATGTTATGCAACAATTGAATCGGCGATAGCCCGCGACCTATAGTATAGCAGATTGAAGTTGCCCTGCCAGTGGGTAAAGATTAACGGAATCTTAACCGCTGGCGTTGTGAACGCCTCCCCGAGGAGTTTTTGCAAGGAAGTCCACCAACCATGGCAGGCGTCAAAATCCTGGTCGTTGACGACGAACCGAGCATCAGTGAAGTTGTCAAACTCTATCTGGTGCGGGAGGGATTCGACGCCACTGTAGTGGACGACGGACGATCCGCCCTTGAGCTGCTGGAATCCGACCCTCCGGACCTGCTCATCCTCGATGTAATGCTGCCTGGCGTCGACGGATATGAAATTACCCGCCAGGTGCGGGCAACTAGCTCGATTCCAATAATCCTTCTGACTGCACGCAAAGACGAGATCGACCGCATCCTCGGCCTGGAGCTCGGTGCCGATGACTACGTCGTCAAGCCGTTCAGCACCCGTGAGCTTGTCAGCAGGGTAAAGGCCGTCTTGCGGCGCACGCAGCAGGCGCTGGCGCCGCCCGGCGGCGACAGCCCCATCACCTCCGGCAGTATTCACATTGACCCGCGCACGCGCCAGGTCACCGTCGCCGGCAATGAAATCCCGCTGACGGTAAAGGACTTCGACCTGCTCTGGATGTTTACCAGCAACCCAAATCAGGTCTTTAACCGGGACCAGTTGCTCGATCAGGTCTGGGGCGTCTCAGAGTTTATCGACGCCAGTACCGTCACCGTCCACGTGCGCCGCCTGCGCGAAAAAATCGAGCTGGACCCGTCGAATCCGCGCCATATCATAACCGTCTGGGGTGTTGGCTATCGCTTTGAACCGGGAGAGCATGAAGTGACGTCCGGCTGAACTCCCTGGCCGGACGCCGCAGAGAGGAATCTATGAATACCACGACCCTTTCCCCGTCGCCTTCTTCGCCTTCAATTCGCTTTCTCCTCGGCGTAATTGTAACTGTTTTGGGCGGCCTGCTCCTGTTCCGCGCGGTTCTCAGCCCGCCGACGGAAGAGATATGGGCGATGGCACAGTTCCTGACCGCCACCGCGCTCCTGTCCGTCGTCGCCGTCTACCTGACCTATCGCCTCGGCTGGCTGCACTACTCTCCCCGCCTGAGCTGGACCCTGCTCGGAGGGTACGGTTTCGCCAGTCTCTTGACCTTTATCAATGTGTTTGTCACCGCCCGGCTCATGTTCGCCAGTGATCATGACCTGCGCCTCGCCGCCGTGCTCCTCATCTTTGCCGGTGGCATCGCGACCGCGCTGGGCTACTTTCTCTCCACCACTTTGTCGGAAAAGATCCAATGGGTGGGCCGGGCAGCCGCCGCAATCGCCGAAGGCAGGCGGGACGTGCGCGTCGACGTTGTAGGCAACGATGAGCTGGCCCACCTCGGCAAAACATTCAATCAGATGGCCGCCCGGCTGGAAGCGGCTGAAAGCCGTCACCGGGAGACTGAGCAGATGCGCCGCAATCTGCTGGCCTGGATCGGCCACGACCTCCGCACACCCCTGGCCTCCATCCAGGCCCTGGTGGAAGCCCTGACCGATGGCTACATCACCGACCCCAACGAAACACAGCGCTATCTGCGCACAATCCAGCTCGACGCAGCCGCCCTTTCCGTCCTGATCGACGAACTTTTCGAAATGGCCGAGATCGAGGCCGGCGGCCTACAACTCGATCGCCAGCCCATCTCCCTCTCAGATCTCATCTCAGACACACTCGAGAGCTTCGCCGTCCAGGCAGAGGAAATGGGCATCGGGCTTTCCGGCAGCGCCGACCCCCGCGTCGACCCCGTCATGCTCGACGCCGGCCTCATCGGCCGCGTCCTCACCAATCTGATCGGCAATGCCCTTCGTCACACGCCCCCAGGAGGCTCCGTCGCCGTCAGCGCACAGGGAGTCATGGGCGGCGTGCGCGTCGATGTCTTCGACTCCGGTCCCGGCATCCCCGACGAAAGCCTCTCCAAGGTCTTCGAACAGTTCTACCGCGTCGAGCAGTCCCGCAGCCGCGCCCGCGGCGGCGGCTCCGGCCTCGGCCTCACCATCGCCAAAGCCGTCGTCGAAGCACACAACGGCGTCATCGGCGTCGAAAACCGCGCCGAAGGCGGAGCCCGCTTCTACTTTGTCCTGCCGAATAGATAGGGATGTGCGGAACAAGACACGATCACAGACCGCGCCAGTTCACTACTGGACAACCGCGAGGACATGGCAGTGGATCGCACAAAATACATCGAGACTTTCGACAACGGCTCCGGCGGTTGGTGCGCATGGGGGACAGGGTCACATCTGCCGGAACTGAAAGACGGCGCCTTCGTTACTCGCAGCCCCTGGCGTGTCGACCCCAATCACTCCGCCCCCGGCGCCGGCTATCTGCATCTGCTTGCCTACCTCCACACCCATGCCAGCTATTTCACAGATGAGTTCGCCGCCGAGGTCGGAGTAAATCGCTTTCTGGCTGAGGGCAAGGATCGCAATTTGACCAACGCGCGCATGACCGTTCGTTTGCGAGGCGACGTGGATCTGAAAGGGGCCAATCTGACTCTGTGGGTGCAGGCGGATGTGGGCGATACGCGTCCGAACTTCGCCCTCACCGGCCAGTCCCTTACAGTCACTGAAGACTGGAGCGAGCAGACGCTTCTACTGTCTGATGATCCTTCCCAATGGACGTGTGTGGGGGGGCGTCACGACAAGCAGGATCTTTACGGCTATGGTGACATTCGTGACGCGCTCAGAGATGTGAACTGCGATCTGATCCTGGTGCTCTTCCCGCTGAACGTAGTTCCCCTCGACGCGCCCCAGGAAATGAGAGATCAACTGCGCACCCACCGCGACTACGAGCCAGACTACGCCTACCTTCCGGGCGGTGTGATCGAATTCGACACGATTCAAATCGAGTATCCCGCCTGACCCCCATTGGCCTGGCAGGGATGCCGGCAAATCTTACCGGTTAGGACATCAACCCGGCGCCCTGCGCACTCAACTGCGCACAAAAATCCTGTTTCCTTAGCCTGTCCCTCTGCCGGCCTGTCTCCACTCAAGTTTGCCAGTCAAATACGACCCCGAGCAGTTCAGACGGCTCGTCGCGCATCGTAGCGTAAATGGCCGGGGCTTCCTCCACAGGGACACGGTGTGTCACCAACGGCGCAATGCGAACCGTACCAAGCTGGCAGTAGTGGCGCAGAATCCCCAAATCTTCCAACGTAAAATGCGACGACGACTCGATCGACGCCCGCAAAGCGTGCAGCATCGTCTGATGAAAAACGGTCGGCTGGCGGCCGGCCAGCGCGCCGATCGCGCCGTAAAGCGCGAGCAGCTTGTGTTCGTAGATAAAGTCAAAGAGGTCCGGCGCGCCGCAGGCGTCGACGATCCGGTCATAGGGACCGCCCTCAGAGAGAGACTCGACGGCGCTGTCGTCGCTGATGTCAACTACGCGGTGGGCGCCCAGCTGTTCCGCAATCTCCAGGCGGCGCGGGTCGAAATCGGTGACAGTGACGTGTGCGCCAAGCGCGCGCGAGGCCTGCGCCACCGACTGACCGATCAAGCCCAGGCCGGCAACCCACACGCGCATTGGCGCCGCGACTCGGATCCGCCGCGAGTGCCTGAACCCTACACCGGCAATGCCGAAGAGGGCGCAATACTCATGCTCGAGATCAGGCGGCAGCCCGATGCAAAGGCGTTCGCGCGGGTTGGCGGCGGCCAGATCAACGAGGTGCCAGCCCCGGTGGCCGCCATGATTGCCCAGGAAAACCGTCTCCCCAGCCGAAAACTGATCGACGCGTCGACCCACTTCCTCGACTACGCTCACATGCTGGTAGCCCGATCGGGCCGGGAAACGGCTGCCAAAGTCCGCCATCAACGTGTGGCGTTCGGTGCCGTTCGTGACACCGGAAAAGAGCGTGCGCGTGACAATCTCGGTGGGGCCCGGCTGGGGTGGGTCAGGCAGGTCGAAAAGCCTGGCTTCGCCCAATTTCGGAAACTCAATACCGATACATTTCATTGCTCCACCTCGATGGAAGTATGGTTCTATTCTCAGTCCACGAGCGTTCCCACAGCGCGCAGCAGGGTCTCCTGCACGAGAAGATCATGTTCAGGCAACCGGTCCGGCTCTTGCTGCCCAGCGATGGTGCGTAGGAAAGCCTTAAGTTCCTGGTCGTAGAGCTCCTGGCGTGAGCGGCTCTGGATTGGGACCATCTGCACACCGGCGGCGTACTCTTCTGTTGCCACTGCCAAACAGAGACGGATCTGCGAACCTGGTTCGAATGGTTCAACGATGACCGCACTGCCCGCAGTGCCGTAGACCTCGTAGCGGCGGGCCATCGGCTCCGTTTCCATCGCCGCAATGTCCACCATCGCCATCGCCTGTTCGAATTCGAAAACGCCCAATGTGTTGTCGGCGAAACCGTCAACGCGTTCGCTTGTCCCATAATCATCTGAGCGCAAATAGCAGGTAGCTTTGGCCGGCCTGCCAAGAATCCAGACGATGTGATCGAGCATGTGCCCGGCGAGCTCGTAGAAGATGCCGCCCCGATGGGCGTTGACCTGCTTGCGGCGATCTTTGGGAATATTAGTGGACATGTGCGCGCGGATTGAAAAGATGTGGCCGAGGAGACCGCTTCTGGCCCATTCGGCGATCAGGTGAAAACCGTCGTGGTAACGCAGCATGTAGCCCATCTGAATGAGCAGCTTCTTCTCGCGGGCGGCGGCAACGACGCGCTGCCACTGCGCCCAGTTGTCTCCGGGAGCCTTGTCGTACCATACGTGCTTGCCTGCCGCCACGATCTCCTCGGTCTGGTCGAGGCTCTCGATGTTAAGCCCTTCGGACGCCACGGCGACGATAGCCGGGTCGGCAAGCATCTCCTGCGCCGAATCGAACCAGCGCACCGTTGCGAAACAGGTATCGGAGTCTGCGAGTTGAGCTCGGTGCTCAGAGTCGGGCTCAAAGACGCCGACCAGTTTAACTTCTGGATTCTCCTGCATGGCAGTGATTTTGCCTGCAGCGTGCGAGTGCTTTGTCCCGTACTGGGCCATCTGGACAGGCATGGCAACTCCTTTTCGGGAGGAATTGGATAATATACAACTGCTGCATGGCACCATCAGATTGAAACCGCAACTGCCTCCAAATGGCCTCCTTGGCCACTACTTTCCCTCTGCCGCCGCCGCAGGGGCGTATATTTCCTCTATCTCCTCAACCCCCTCGAGGTGCAGTTCATCCTGGAAGTGGCAGGCACCGAAGTGGTCTGCATTGCCAGCAATTTGTCGCAGAGGGGGCTCCTCCTGCTCGCAGATCGGTTGACGATAGGGACAGCGAGTGTGGAAGCGGCAGCCGGTGGGCGGGTTGGCTGGGTCGGGCAGATCGCCTTTGGGCATTTCGCGCAGCGTTTCCAGCCCGGGCATCGGCAAAGGGATCGAGGCCAGGAGCGCTTCGGTGTACGGATGAACGGGCCGGACGCAGATCTCGCGGGCCTCACCAAGTTCGACGATTTTACCCAGGTACATCACCGCGATACGGTCGCTGACATGGCGTACGACCGCGATGTCATGCGCGATGAAAAGCATCGAGAGACTGAGCTGCTGCTGGAGCGTAAGCAACAGATTGAGAATCTGGGCCTGAACGGAAACATCGAGTGCAGAGACCGGCTCGTCGGCCACCAGGAAACTTGGCTCGGTGGCCAGCGCACGGGCGATGGCAATCCGCTGTCGCTGTCCCCCGCTGAAAGCATGGGGAAAGCGGCTCTGGTGCGCCGCTCTCAGCCCGACCATCTCCAGCAGTTCGCCCACTCGGTCGTCGACAGCCCTGCCCTTGGCCACCTGATGAAGCATGAGCGGCTCGCCGACGATGTTGCGAATATTCATGCGCGCGTTCAGAGATGAGAGCGGATCCTGAAAGACCATTCCCATCGCACGGCGGACCCGTTTCATCTCCTTCTGTGAGATGTGTGTGATCTCCTCTAGACCCCCGTCCGCGCCAAAGCGGATTCGACCGGCGGTCGGCTCGACCAGGCGTGCAACGAGACGGCCAACCGAAGTCTTGCCGCAGCCGGACTCGCCGACCAGGCCAAGCGTCTCACCGCGGCGGATCGTCAGATCGACGCCGTCCACGGCGCGGACCGTGCCGACCTGACGCCGCAATAGTCCCCTCAGAATCGGATAGTGGAGCGCGACGTTCTCGATCTGCAATTGGGCGGTGTAGCTGTCAGCAAGTTGCTCCTGAGAAGCGTCTGAACCTGGTTCAGTCCCGAGCACAGGGATAACTCCGACAGCTTTCTGGCTATCCCCCGAGGTATCCTCCGATGAAAGAGACGGCTCGGCAGTCGCTGCGTCTTCGGAGCCTTGCGTCTCTCCGCCGTCAGCATAGAGCCAGCAGGCTACGCTATGGTCGACTCGCAATTCGACCACGGGCGGCGTTTCGTCGCACTTGGGCATGACGTAAGGGCAGCGGTCGGCGAAGACGCAGCCCTTGGGCACCATCGCAAGTTCGGGGACGACGCCGCGCAAGGACTGCAAATGCGTCTTGGGCTGGCTGAAAAGACTCGGCATCGACGCCAGAAGGCCCTGCGTGTAGGGGTGGGCCGGCTCCTTGAAAATCTCCTCAACCGTTCCGGTCTCCATGATCTTGCCCAGGTACATGACGGAAATGCGGTCGGCGAGGTTGGCGACGACGCCCATGTTGTGCGTGATGAGCAGAACAGACATGCTCATGCGTTCGCGCAGGTCCCGGATCAGCTCGAGGATCTGGGCCTGGATCGTTACGTCCAATGCAGTGGTCGGCTCGTCCGCGAGCAGGAGTTGGGGATGGCAAACGAGCGCGAGGGCAATCAGGGCGCGTTGCCGCATGCCGCCGGAAAGCTCGTGCGCATACCGGTTCATCTGGGCGGCAGGGTTGGGCAGGCCGACAAGGTCAAGCATTTCGACCGTGCGGTCGTAGGCTTCGGCGGGGTCAACGACCTCGTGCTCGAGTATCCCCTCGGTGATCTGCTTACCTATAGTCATCATCGGGTGCACCGAGCGCATCGGTTCCTGGAAGATCATCGAGACATCGCGTCCGCGAATCTGTCGCAACGCCTTCATGTTCTTGTGCAGCGCAAGCGTCTCGGTCATACCGCGGCGAGTGCGCAGCCAGATCTCCCCAGCTTCGAATAGTGCCGGCGGCGATGGAACGAGGCCAACAATGCTGCGAATCGTGACGCTCTTCCCGCAACCGCTTTCGCCCACCAGCCCCACGATCTCGCCGCTGCGCACGTCGAGGCTGACGCCGTTGACCGCCCGCGTTGTGCCGGCAATCGAGCGAAAGCTCACCTGGAGATCACGGATATTCAGTACTTTGTCGGAATCTGGATCGGAGTTCATCGGGTTGGGATCGGGCGGTCAGGGCAGAAACAAAATAGAAATGGATCAGAAGTTGGAATATGGGTCAAGGGCGTCGCGCAGCCCGTCGCCGATGAAATTGAAGGCGAGGACGGTCGCCATGATAAAAAAGGCCGGCGCGATCAGCCATGGCATCTGCGAAAGAAAAGAGACTTTCTGCGCGTCCTGCAGCAGCACACCCCAACTGATCATCGGCGGCTGGATGCCGAGGCCCAGAAAGCTCAATGCGGTTTCGCCGAGAATAATGCCGGGCACGGCCAGCGTCGCCGCCACGATGACATAGCTCAGATTGGTGGGCAGGATGTGGCGAATCAGAATCCACCAGGTGCCGCCGCCGCCCATGCGGGAGGCGAGCACGAACTCTTCAGACTTGACGGCGAGCGTCATGCCGCGCACAACGCGCGCCAGGCCGCCCCATCCGACGATTGAAAGCAGAATCGTAATGAGCAGGAAGATGCGAATCGAACTCCAGTGACGCGGCAGCGACAGAGAAAGCGCCATCCACAACGGCAGGCTGGGAAAGGAAAGCAGCACTTCAATGCCGCGCTGGATGACGGCGTCGACCGCGCCGCCGAGGTACCCGGACGCCATGCCGATGACAATACCGAGAAGCAGGCTGATGGCGACGCCGATCAGGCCGACAGTGGTTGAGATGCGGCCGCCGAACAGGATGCGGGAGAATAGATCACGGCCCTGCGTGTCGGTGCCCAGGAGAAAGACCGGCGAATCCTGCGCGCCGAACAGATGCAGGTCGCTGTCCCAAAACAGGAAAGTGTACTCGTCTCCGCGCACGAAGAGCTGCAGTGGAAAGCGCTGGGTCGTATCCTTCGTGTACATGCGTTCCATCGTTTTCGGGTCGCGTGACTGCACAGTGCCGTACACGAAGGGCCGCAGGTGGAACTGGCCGTCGGCGTCGATGAATGTAGGCAGGAGCGGAGGATGCGCGACCTTTTCCAGAAAGCGCGTGTTCGGATCGTAGGGAGCGAAGAAAGGACACACCAGTGTTATCAGGTAGATGAATACGAGCGCGAAGGCCGCGACCACGGCAGCATGGTTTCTCAGAAAACGCAGGTAGATGAGACGTCCGTAGGAGACCTGTTTGGTTACGTCGAAACGCTCTTCCGTCTCGCTGTCGTTCAGAGGAAGTGGGCCGTTTCCCGCCGCGTTCTGCTCCACTTGACGCTCCTTCTAATTCTCGAATCGTATCCGCGGGTCAAGCCAGGCCAGGGCGAGGTCCGCCAGAAAGTTGCCGATGACGAGGGCCAGCGTCAGGACCACCAGAATGCTGCAGGCGAGATAGACGTCCTCGCCCAGCAAGGCCTCGAGCAGCAACGGGCCGATCAGGGGCAGCGTCAGGACGATGGCGACAATCGTTGAGCCGCTGATGATCTGCGGGAAGCGCAGGCCGATACTGGAAATAATCGGATTGATGGCGACGCGCAGGGCGTGGCGAAAGTAGATTTTAGCGCCCGACAGCCCCTTCATGCGCGCGGTGTCGATATACGGCTCGCCCAGCGTGTCGAGCATGCGCGCGCGCATGACGCGGATCGTGCTCGCCGTGTCGCCCAGCCCGACGATGAACAGGATGATCCAGACATGCTTGAGCATATCCACGAACTTGGCCCAGGACCATTCCGCTGTCACATATTCGGGGGAAAACAGGCCGGCAACCGTGGTCGCGCCGAGCAAAGTAACCGATAACAGCAGAAAGACGAGCGCTGTAATGAAACTGGGCACAGAGACCCCCAAGAGCGCGAGAAAAGTGAAAGAGTGGTCCCATGCCGAATACTGTTTGATGGCAGAGAGCATGCCTATCGGGACCGACACCACGAACATGAAGATGAGGGTAGCGATGCTGATCCAGATAGTCAGGCTGAGCCGCTCACCCATCAGCTCGCTGGCGGGGCGGTTGTGCTGCATCGAGTAGCCCATGTCGCCCTTCATCAACGACCAGGCCCATTTGCCAAAGCGGATGAACCAGTTTTCGCCAAGGCCGTAGCGCGCCCGGTACATCTCCACGGTCGAGTCGATGACCTTAGGGTCGACGTTCTGGTCGGTCAGTTGCTCGCGCAGCGTGGTGAGGAAATCACCGGGCGGGAGTTCCACGATGATGAAGCTGACCAGCATGACCACGACCATGACGATGATCATCTGGAGGAAACGCTGCAAAATGTAGGTTCTCATGGAACGTCAATGAAGAGCGGTCTGTAGTGGGCGGTACCGAGATTCAAGATAACCTACGCTCAGTGGCCGTCAAAACGCGTTTTGCCGACCAATGTTCTGAGCTTCGTACGCGCCACCCGGTATCCCACGACGCCTTAACGGCTAAGCGGCGCACGAGAGAAAAAGAGAGCCTTTCACAGATCGTCAGGCCTGTTCAACAGGTGAAGATCAGTGAAAGGCTCCTCATTTCACGTGACATAAGGTCGTCGATGGGCAACGAGCAAGTCACCCGCCTGCATGCGGCAGCCGTTACTCAGTCCAGAACCAGGAACGCGGCCAGAACTCCTCGTCTCCCGCACCCAGTTTCCAGGGAATCTCCTCTTCCCTGCCCCAGATTCCGCGCAGCTTCTTATTGGCAACCAGGACGTGAGGCACCGTCTGCACCATGCCGATAAACCAGCAGGTATCGGCCATCCACACGCGGCGCTCATGGATCAGCTCTTCACGTTCCTCCTCGCTGATGACGCTGAGAATCTTGTCACCCAGTTCGAGGAAGTACTTCAGGTCGTCGGGCGGCTCAACGCCCTGGACCTCGTCAGCAGGCAAATCCCTTGTCACCCACCACCGGTAGGAGGGTGCGCCCCAGCGCAGACCCGTGCTGTGCTTGAGGTCGAACA
>VYDA01000363.1:0-2712 GCA_009843665.1 Caldilineaceae bacterium SB0675_bin_29
CGCCCAACTACTTACGCACCGCTGAGATTATGGCGGAGCAGTGGAAGAACGTGTGGGGCATTACCGATGTCGAAATCCGGCCGGGTTGGGGCGATGCCTGGGGCCAGGAGGCGGACCTTGTTAACGTCCAGCGCAATAGCTGGGGCGCGACAATTCCCGATCCTGCAGCCATGATCACCGGTCTGTGGAAGTATTACACGAATCCCGATCATGTCGCCTTGGTGGATGATGAGTTGGACGCCATGATGGCCGAGCTTCCCACCCTCGATCCCAACAGCGCTGAGTACTGCGAAAAGGTCTCTGCGGCAGAGAAGCGGCTGCTCGGCCACTACTATTTCCTGCCCATGATCTGGGACCTGTACGAATATGTCGTGCAGCCATACATCAAGAACTTCGACGCCAATGTCGACAATAACTGGTCCACGCTGCTCGATATCTACGTAGCCGAGCACTAGACATTCAGTATCGAATGAGGAGCGGGAGGGCTCGCTCCTCATTCGTTTTCGCTCTTTTCTCTGGACCGTTACCAAGGACGGTTGAGATGTTCGTTTACACGCTGAAACGACTTGCCGTAGCAGTTCCGACGTTTTTCGCGGTCCTCCTCATCACTTTCACACTCACCGTGGTCAGCCCGTTCGATCCTGTAGAGATGATGATGACCCAGTTTGAGGGGACGCTCGACACGCTTGCCAAGGAAGAGGTCATTGAAAAAATTCGGGACCAGTACGGCTTGAACGATACCTACTGGGTCCAGTTCACTCGCTGGATTGGACGGTTGTTGCAGGGGGATTTGGGTATCTCCATCAACGGTCAACGCAATGTACTGCGCATGATCGTGAAAACCTTTCCCATCTCCTTCCAATTGGGGCTGGCGGGGGCTGTGGTGACCACGATTTTGGGAATACCTCTCGGCTGCATCGCCGCGCTCAAACAGAATACATGGATTGACTATACGATTGTCGGAGGAACGCTCGGCTTTCGAACCGTGCCGGTCTTTGTGCTGGCGCCGCTGCTTCTGGTCCTCTTTGTCCTTGTACTTGATATTATGAGGGTGCCACGCGGCTGGGACGGCCTCTTCCAGACCAAGGTAATCTTGCCAGTGTTTATTCTGGCGCTGGGGCCCTTGCCTGTCGTAGTGCGCCAGACGCGAGCCGCCGTGCTGGAAGTCTTCTCAATGGACTATGTTCGCACTGCCAAGATGAAAGGGTTGGAGATGTGGCGCATCATTATTCGCCACATTCTGCGCAACGCTCTTATCCCTGTCGTCACCACCTTGGGCTTCGTGGCTGAGGGTCTGATCGTTGGCAGTATTTTCCTGGACAGCATCTTCGCCATTCCCGGATTCGGAGGTGTGGCTGAAGCCGGTTTTCGGGGATTTGATTACCCAGTCATAATGGGCGTTACGATGGTCAGCGCCATTATGATCATATTGACGAACCTAGCGGTCGACCTAGTGTACCCGTTCCTCGATCCCCGTATAAAGATCGAGTAGCAGGTGGTAGTACGTTTTGCATCGAGATGCCGGCTCATATTCCACTGATCGCCGTCCAATACCAAAGTCCCGGGACCTTCGTAGATGAGCGAGAGCAGAGAGACGGAACCGAACGCGAGTTTGGGAGAAGAGATTGCAAAGGAAGGCGCTCTCCAGACGCGGTCTCTCTGGAAGGATGCGGTAGGACGGCTGCTGGGCAATCGTCTGTCCGTGATTGGGCTAGTCATCACCATACTCCTGCTTATCGCCGCCCTATTCGGTCCATACATCGCTCCCTACACTTATACCGAACAGGACTTGCTGAACGTAGCGAAAATGCCCAGCCCCGCCCACTGGCTCGGCACTGATGAAATCGGCAGAGACCTCTTCAGCCGCGTGCTGTGGGGCGCGCGCACTGCGACGCTCGTCGCGATCTTCACCACCTTTATCAGTGTTATCATCGGCGTCATTATTGGCGCCATAGCCGGGTACGGCGGCGCTCTGGCGGACAACATTACCGGGCGAATAATCGATATTGTGATGTCGGTGCCGGGCTTGCTTCTGGCGGCTTTGATCGCCGTGTCCATTAAGGAGCCGGTCGTATCGTGGGCAGAAAACATATACGATACGACCGGATTCCCTCTTTTTGCAGATACAACCTGGCTCGACCTGCTGGTGGTTTTTGGTGGCCTGGCCTTTGTTTCCTGGCCCGGCTACGCCCGCTTGATCCGGGGGCAGATTTTCTCCCTGCGTGAGGAACAGTATATTGAAGCGGCCAAGTCGGTTGGCGTCTCGGAACTGAAGATCGCGCTGCGTCACCTTTTGCCCAACGCCATTGGGCCGGTCATCGTCACTTTGACCTTCAGCTTTTCCAGTGCGATGGTCCTCGAATCTTCGCTCAGTTACCTGGGCATCGGCGTTCAGCCGCCGCAGGCGAGTTGGGGCAATATGATCGCTTCCAACATTGGCAGCTGGTCCTACCGGCCATGGCTGGTGGCTGTGCCGGCATTGACCCTGGCGATCGTCACACTGGGCATCAATTTCCTGGGCGACGGCCTCAATGACGCCCTCAACCCAAGGTCGAAACGATCGATCTGACGGAAGTCTCACCGACCAGGAAGGATACGAAGGGCGCCGGGTCAAAGCGCCCAGACTGTTTTCGCTGCGATAGCTCCCATTCTCCAGAGTTCAGGGCCAGCAAGATCCCCATCTTCAGACAAGCTTACCGTAAGACTAAGGAG
>VYDA01000363.1:2722-11105 GCA_009843665.1 Caldilineaceae bacterium SB0675_bin_29
TACCATGGCAGAGGAAAAGTTGCGCGCGGCCGTAATCGGCGGCGGACTGGGCGGTTCGCACGGATATGCTTATGCGCGTGCGCCGGAGTACGAGTTGGTGGCCATCTGCGACATCAATCCCGAAGTATTTCCGCGATTCTTTGAGCGGGCCGAACTTCCTCCCGGCAGCAGCAAGCAGTACACCGACTACCATGAGATGTTTGCAGAGGAACGGCTGGACGTTGTCAGCGTGGCGACGCCGGACCACCTGCACACGGACCCGGTTTGTGACGCTTCAAATGCGGGCGTTCGCGGCGTAATCTGCGAGAAACCGCTGACGACAACGATCAAGGACGCCGACAGGATTATCGAGACGATCGAAGCTAATGGCACAAAAATGTCGGTGGACCACACGCGCAGCTGGATTCCTTCTTATCAAGGTGTCAAGAAAGCGGTATGGGACGGTGAGATTGGCGGGCTGACGCGGATCGTGGCCCACATGGGGGGACGCCGCTCGATGCTGTTCCGCAACGGCACGCACCTGATCGACGGTGTCTGTTTCTTTGCCAACGCTTCGCCGTTCTGGGTGATCGCCGCGCACGAGCAAGGCTTTGAGGACTACGGCCCGGTCTACGACGGCAAGGGCGGGAAGGATCCGCAATATGATCCGGGCTCGACGATCATCATTGAGTTTGCGAATGGCGTGCGGGGGATCGTGAACAGCGCCAAGTTGACGCCCCAACTATTCGAGTATGATCTGCAGGGCCCCAATGGACGCTACTGGCTGACCGACAAACACTGCACGGCCTGGAAGACTGAGGAAAAGGAGGGCACGCCAATTCAGGTGCCGCCGCCGCCGGGGAGAAGCTATATCGATCCTTTTGGCGCCAACTTGATCCCGGCAGTACAGGAGATGGCCAATATGGTGCTGCATGACGCGCCCAGCAGCTCCTCGCCATACCGGGGCAGGGAGTCCCTGGAGATCATGCTGGCAGCACTAATTTCGCAGACAAAAGGTAGCGCCAAGATCGAGTTGCCGCTGCCGCGGGAATGAGGTAGAGCACGATGTCACGAGACAGGCAGTTGGTCGTGGGCGCGATTTCGTCTCACGGCCATGAACTGGGTCACGTCAGCGTCCTGGAACAGTTAGAGGAGGTCGGGTCGATTCACGTCTGTGCGGCCACGGACCTGGTCGACGTGGAGGAACTGGCGGGCGAGTCGGCACGGGTGGTCGGCAAGTATACCTGTGTGGATGCGCTGTTGGAGCGAACCGACCTTGACGCTGTGATCATGTGCGCACGCCCCGACCACGCGCCTCCGATCATGGAAAAGGTCGTAAGCGCCGACCTTCCGGTCCTCTACGATAAGCCCGCCTCGACCCGATCTGACGACTTGCGAAGGGTCGCCGAGCTCGCTCGACGAAAAGGCCTCACCGCCGGGGCCATGCTCCAGTGGCGCTATCATCCGATGACGCTCAGCCTCAAACGCGCTCTGGCCGAAGGCGCCCTGGGCGATGTAATGACCATCGAAGGCAAGATGCTGAACGGCTTGCTGCAGTACCGGGACACCTCTACCTATTCATTCGATCCGGAGAAGGCAGGACATGGAATCCTTTCCTGGCTCGGCTGCCACTGTCTCGATCTTATCCTCTATTTGATGGAGGAGAGAGTGGTCGAGGTAATGGCTATGGTAGGCAACCTCAATCCGGAGAAAGTCGCGGTAGAGGACACAGGATTCCTGATTCTGAAGTTCGAGAGCGGCCGCATGGGTACCTTTCAGGCCGGCTACCACTTGCTGGGCGGGAAGGCGACCTACGATTTCTACATTGGCATGCGCGGGACGGAAGGATTCGCGATCCTGCCATATCTTGAGCCCCAGGAGGAGACGTCGGGGGGCAGCGAAGTCGAGTATACGGCAACCTACTCGCTCTTCAGTGAGGCGCGTGGTTGGAATACAGGCGGGGTGCGCAAGGAACGCTATACAATACCTCATTCGCCGGTCTACGGGGGCGTCATGGCGGAGGAGCTCTTCCGCGATTTCTTTGACGCCGCGCAGAGGGGCGCACCGGCGCCGGCGCCAATCGAGGATTCAGTGCATATGCTGGAGATTATCGAGGCGGCCAAGGAGTCATCGGCTACGGGTCGCGCGGTGGGAATCACCAACTGAACAATGAAAGGCTGGGAATGATGGGCAGCGTGACCTATCGCGAGACGTTCGAAGATGGTGCGGGCGGCTGGATAGCCTGGTTGGGACCCGGCCAGCCGGCGCCGGCGGTCATTGAGGGCGGGGCGCTGGTCACGCGCAGCCCGTGGGGTATCGATTCCAACCACGCTCCGCCGGGGGGCGGCTACCTCCATCTTCTGTTCATCCTACACACTGCTCACCAAGACGATCCCAGCGGAAGTTATGCACCTCTCCTGGGCGGGAACCGCTTTATCGACGGCGGCTACCCGCGGGATTTCCGCAATGCGCGCCTTACGGTGCGACTGAAGGGTGAAGTTGATCTGCAGGGAGCTGAGCTGCGGCTGCACTGCCAGTCGCGGGTGGGGGACAAGGCGATCAACTTTGTACTCACTTCGCAATCTTTCGAGGTGACGCCGGAGTGGTCGGAGCAGACGATCACGTTGACGCCCGACCCGGAGCAGTGGCTCTGCCTGGGTGCCCGCCACGACCTTATGGACGTGTATGGTTGGGACGACATTGAACGAGTGCTGCGGGATGTCGATATTGACATAATCCTCCTATTGCATCCTCTGCAAATTGTGCCGCTGAGCCCGCAGCCGGGGGGCCCTCACATTGGACGGGCAGAAGTAGACTATGAGGTAGACAGAGCCCTGCTTCCTGCGGGAGAGATCAGATTGGGGGAAGTGCAGATCGAATTCAGTGACTCTCATCAGAGCTGAGTCGACGCCTCAGGTTGTCCGAGCCTCATGAAGCATCGGTGATTCGTTGACACGACTTTATCTACGTGCTAAACTGCCGCCAACATCGGCCATGTTGAGCCTTCCCCCATGCCAGCCTCGCCGGTAGCTCAGTGATGCACAGAGGCTATAAACCAGTAACAGAGTGGACTGCGTCCAGTGCTGATCGTGGACGGCGTACCAAGCCAGATGGTAGCTGACGCTCTGCCACGGCAATTTCACAAAGATGAGAATACGCCTATGCGCCCGACTTGAGTTGTCGGAAGAGCAGCACACGCGACCTACATGCATGGCGGGCCAAACTAAAGGAAATCCGGAAATGCTCAAGAACAGATTAGAGAGGGGGTAAACGCAGGTCACGCGATCGGGGAGCTGACACACTCCCAGTGTATGGTACTTCGGCATTTTTCGTCAGTAACACTTCTCATTCGAGCCTCATGAACCAAATGGAGTCAAACTATGAAGAAGACGAGACTTTCTCGCCGTGATTTTCTGAGCGTCTCCGCGACGACGGCTGCCGGCGTTATGCTGACCGCCTGCGTGCCGGCCGCCGTGCCGAGCGACGAGCCTGCGGCCATGGCTGAAGCCGAGGCCCCGGCCGAAGAAGCTGCCCCAATGGACGGCGGAACGATGACGTTTTCCACAGGTTCGCCGTGGGGGACTTTCAGCCCGTTCCGTCCGACCTACCAGTACGGCTACAGCAGCAACACGCCGGCGATGCTGACGCACAGCCGCCTGTTTGACCTCGACCGCAACAACGACACGCACCCGAACCTGGCATTGGAGTGGGAGATTTCCGACGACGCCACCATTTACTCATTCAGACTGCGCGAGGACGCCAAGTGGCATGATGGCGAGCCGGTCACGGCGAACGATGTGGTGAGCACGGTCCGGTTCATCTTGACGCAGGCCACCAATATCAATCCCCGGCGCTGGATCAGCGCGCTCAAAGGTGGACAGGACTTCTATGATGGTGTAACTGATGAGTTGCCGGGCGTTTACGCGCCGGACGACTTCAATGTCGTTTTCGAACTGGAGGAGACAAACGTCGGTTGGCACTTGTCGGCGACGACGGACCTTCAGATTCTGCCGGCGCACATCTTCGACGGTGTAGCGCCAGAAGACATCGTAGAGCACCATGCGCCTGCCTGGTACACACCCGAACTGAACATCGGTTCCGGTCCGTTCAAGTTCGTACGCGCAGAGCGGGACCAGTTCGTGGAGTTGGTGCGCAACGATGATTACTACGGCGGCACGCCCAAACTTGAGCGTATCATCTTCAAGAACTTCGGTGCGGCAGACACCCAGTTCATTGCATTGCAAAAGGGCGAACTGGATGTATGGAATGTCCCGCAAGACTTTTACGAGCAGTCACTGGAACTGGACAATGTGGACGTCCATCTGGTAAACCGCAACTATATTCGCGTCTTCCTCCTGAATTACGAGTCGCCAGTTCTCGCCGACAAACGCGTGCGCCAGGCTTTGGCCTACGCAATCGACCGCGAGGGAATCTGTGAGGGCCTATACTCCGGCCTGTGCACACCTTACAACTCCTACATGGAGATGCGCCCGTGGCTGGCTGACGGCCTTAACCAATACGAGTACAATCCCGAGAAGGCCAAAGAGCTGCTTGCCGCGGCCGAGGCCGACGGCACCTGGGACCCGAGCAACGTGCTGCGCGTCAACTGGTACTACAGCGACGCTCTCCATCAGGACATTATGGCAGCCATCCAGCAGAACCTGGCCGCTGTAGGCGTGGAGACACAACTTCAGTACCTGGAAGGCACTTCGGCGGTAGAGACACAGAGTGCCTGTGAATTTGAGATGTACTATCAGGGTTGGGGCTTCTCATTCCCTGAGCAGTACAACTCCTTCTTCACCGATGCGGAGCGCTGCCGCACGCCTTGGGGCGACCCAGACGCACAGGCGCTGTTCAACGAGACCGCAACCACGGTCAACCTTGAAGAGCGCATGGCGATTCATGAAGAGATCCAACGACGCCTCAACGACGAGCTGCCGATGATGCCGTTCCTGCAGTTCATCGGCCCGGTGGCGGTCAACAAGCGGGTACAGGGCTTTAACGAGGACTCCCTCTGGAACCGCTACTATCCGTGGAGCAACGGCTACGCCAACGCGGTGAACTGGGCTGTTACAGGATAACGCGTTTGAGGAGAGTAAACGGAGAGCAGAGAGGCAGTTTCCCGCCCCTCTGCTCCTCCCTCTCAGTCCTCCAGTTGTGAGATCATATCCTTGCGAACCTACATTTTGCGCCGCCTGGCGATATCAGCACCCATCCTCCTGGGACTGACAATGGTGACCTTTATATTCACCGAGCTGATGCCAGGCGACTTTGTCGACGCTTTGATTCCGCCTCTGGCTATCGTCAACTACACGCCTGAACAGTTGGAGTCGATGCGGGAGAACTACGGCCTCAATAAACCACCCCACACACGCTACTTGATCTGGTTGCGCGAGTTGGCGAAGGGCAATATGGGGAAATCGCTCATATCGGGGGCGCCAGTGCGGGACGAAATCCTGCAAAGGATGCCGGCTACGCTTCAGCTCACCGCGACTTCGCTATTGTTTGGCATCGCTTTTGGCGCGGCCCTTGGGATTCTTTCTGCGGTAAAGCAGTACACCTGGATAGACCAGACGCTCACGCTGCTTGGCTTCATCTGGATATCGACACCCGGTTTCGTTTTTGCGATCGGAGCGATTTTTCTGTTCTCATTGAAGATAAGTCTCTTTCCTACCTCCGGCATTACAGACTATGGCGAAGAGGCGTCGATTCTGACGCGCATTCACCACATGTTTCTGCCGGCGTTGGTGCTGGGACTGGGAAGTATGGCAGGCTTCATGCGCTATTCGCGCAGTAGCCTGCTTGACGTGATCCGCCAGGATTACATTACGGTCGCACGCGCCAAGGGGCTGGCAGAAAAGGCTGTCCTCCTGGGGCACGCCCTGCGCAATGCGCTCATCCCCCTGATAACGATAGTAAGCCTGGACATCCCTTTCTTAATTGGCGGTACAGTCATCATTGAGAGCATATTTGCGTGGCCAGGAATGGGAACATACAGCCTGACTGCCATTTACTCACGCGACTATCCGGTCATCATGGGGGTAAACTTCATGGTTGCGCTCGTTGTTCTGTTGA
Organism: Caldilineaceae bacterium SB0675_bin_29; assembly: GCA_009843665.1. Classification (GTDB taxonomy): domain Bacteria; phylum Chloroflexota; class Anaerolineae; order Caldilineales; family Caldilineaceae; genus Bin5. The sequence goes on from VYDA01000363.1 coordinate 8,777, forward strand.
GCAACCTGCTGGCCGACATTACTTATGCGTTTGCCGATCCGCGAATCCGCTACGAGTAAGATGAGGACCGACTGCGATGCATGTGCTAGCTGGGAATCCCATGATATTCCTTCTTTTCTGTCGTCATTGTCCTGGGGAAGTGCGATCAAAGTCGGAGAGATTGGGCGATGACCGCTTCTGAACTCTCTGATACGCTTGACGCGCCCCAGAGGGACTCGGTACAGCAGCGATTCTGGCGCCGACTGTTCCGGCACAAGCTGGGGATGGTCGGTCTGGTCATGCTGGTGCTCCTGGTGATTGCCGCGATCTTCGCGCCCCTGCTGGCCGGAATCGACCCGGCGGCCATGGATCTGAAGATGAAGAACAAGCCGCCCAGCGCCGAGCACATCCTCGGGACGGACGCCATAGGCAGGGACGTTTGGGCCCGCCTGGTCTTCGGCGCGCGCGTCTCGCTCTCGGTGGGGCTTGTCGCGGTGGGCATCTATACCTCGATCGCGCTCATTCTTGGCAGCATTTCGGGTTATGCTGGCGGCCACGTCGACAACGTCATCATGCGTTTCACCGACATCATTATGTGTTTCCCCACCTTCTTGCTGATCATCACGGTGGCCTCGGTGCTGCCCCCCAACATCTTCAATATCATGGTGATCATCGGCATCTTTGGGTGGCCTGGCATGACGCGCCTGATACGCGGCCAGTTTCTCAGCCTGCGCGGCCAGGACTTCGTTATCGCTGCGGTTGCGGTTGGCGTCCCGACCCGGCGGATCATCTTTCGTCACATTCTGCCAAACGTCGTCGGCCCGGTGGTGGTGGCGGCCACTCTGGGGCTGGCAGGCGCTATCCTGACAGAGTCGAGTCTGAGTTTTCTTGGACTGGGCGTACAGCAGCCGACGCCGAGTTGGGGGCAGACCCTGACGACCGCACTGCAACTCCCGATTCTGGAGAATATGCCTTGGCGCTGGCTTCCTTCGGCGACTGCGATTGCCTTCGCGGTGTTGTCGATGAACTTTTTTGGCGACGCCTTGCGCGACGCATTCGATCCGCGCCAGCATCTGGACTAACCTCACAGCGAACCTGGTCTGCCCATTCGATGGACTCCCCTATCAGACCATTCCTTCCTCTTCTAAAACGTCTTAATCTCGCATGGAATTGAGCGATGACCGGCGCAAAGGACAGGCAGTTTCCAGCGGGAGAACGCCAACTCTTCCTTGATGACGACGACGTGGCCCACGTGGAGGGAGTGCGCAGGGTCTTCCATCAGCCGGAGAAACGGGGAGCCGTCATCCGGCGCGAGCCTGCTCTTGGCGGAAACCCGGAGATACGGTGTGCGCCGGTGTGGGATCCGCAGGCGCGGGTTTGGAAGCTGTGGACTATTTGCATTACGCCTGAGGAACTGCACGGTATAGCAGGTCTGTCGGGCTACCACGAAAGCCGCGACGGGCTCCACTGGTATCAGCCCATTCTGAGGGAAGCGGAGTACCTGGGAACTCGCGAGAACAATCTCGTCTACATTCCGATGGGTGACGGGTGCACAGCCGAGATCCTGGGGGCTGTCTATGACCAGGGCGACCCGGACCCAAGCCGGCGTTACAAGGCATTAAGCTTCACAATGGCGCCGGAGCTGGCGATTCTGTTCGGCACATCGCCAGACGGCATCAAGTGGACGCGGGTTGACATCCCGCCGATTGCTTCGGGCGACGAGCCGAATTTCAGTTTCGATGAAGGCAGGCATCTTTTCATCGCCACTGTGAAAGTTCCCGGTCCTTTCGGTCGTTCTCATGCCTTGACGGTCAGCGAAGATTTCGAGAGTTGGAGCGAACCGGAGCTGGTCTTTCATGCGGACGAAGAAGACCAGGAGCAGGCGCGGCGGATAATTGCCGACCGGTTGGCCGATCCGATGCTGCAGCAGCCAGTGTTCAACCATCCGGAAGAGCACGGGGTTGACGTCTACAATTTCGCCATCTCACGCTACGAGAGTCGATACATCGGTTTTGCCTCGATGTTCTACCATACGGGGCGGGCGTGGAATGACCGCAACCATGACGGCTTTCATCACGTCCAGATGGCGAGCAGCCGGGACATGCGGAGGTGGCAGCGGCTGGGTGAACGGGCGCCCTTCATAGGATCGTCGCCTCTTGGGAGCGGGGCGTATGACACGATGCAGATTCTGGGACCCTCCTTTCCGGTTGTGAGGGGCGACCAGCTCTGGTTCTACTATTCCGGCATCCGGCACCGCTGGCGTCCGCCTAAGGTCAGCCCCGAGCGGGCGGCCATCTGTCTGGCTACCATGCGGCGGGATGGCTTTGTCTCTCTTCGTGCCGAGGCAGAC
>VYDA01000632.1 GCA_009843665.1 Caldilineaceae bacterium SB0675_bin_29
ATCAGCAGGACGTCGTACTGGTCGCAGATGGCACGCACACGGGGAAAGTAGTCGTCCGGCGGCACGAAGACGCCGCCGACGCCCTGCACCGGCTCGGCGATCAACGCGGCCACCGTCTCCGGCCCTTCACGCAGGATCGTCTCCTCCAGATCGCGCGCCGCTGCCTCGCCCACCGTCTCGCCATCCTGCAGGTCGCCCTCGTAACGGTATGGGTGGGGCGCGTGGCAGTAGACGAAGTTGGGCACCAGCGGGCCAAACATCTTGTGATAGCGGGGAACGCTGGTTGCGCTGGTGGTGGCCAGGGTGATGCCGTGATAGGACTCGCGGCGAGAGATCACCTTGACCTTGTCCGGCTGCCCCTCCCGCTTCCAGAAATAGCGGGCCGTCTTGAAAGCGGTGTCGTTGCTTTCAGAGCCGCCGCAGGTGAAGAAGGTCGTCTTCAGGCTGGGGTAGGCGTAGCCGGAGAGCTTGTAGGCCAGTTCGCTGGCGGGCAGGTTGGTCATGCCCGCGAAGTTGGAGGTATAGGCCAGATCCTGCATCTGCGCGTAGGCGGCCTCCGCCAGTTCGGTGCGGCCATAGCCGACATTCACATTCCACAGACCGGCCATCGCATCGAGGATCTTGCGGCCGTCGGTGGTGTGGAGCCAGACGCCCTCAGCACGCTCGACAATGATCGGATTCTCGGACTGGGAAGGGTGGTGCAGAGGGTGGAGCTGTCGTCTATCCTGCTCGAGTAAGGATGGCTTTTCCTGGATGGCTGCCATTAGTTTCTCCTTGGTCGATGCGGCTCACTGGCCGCGCGCCGCTGCGCCGTTGGCAAAGGGCGTGAGATGGCGGGTGAAGTGGGTGTTCAGCACCTTTTCGTAGGCTTCCTCGTGGTCGGCGATCAGGCCGTGAATCTGCGCGCCGAAGCGGTCCAGATTGGAGCCGAATGTAACGTGCAGAAGCTGGCGGGCGTCGAACTGCTCCAACAGTCCCGGCAGGTCTGCGTCGGACAGGTCGGCGTCGGCGGGTACTTTGTCCGGCTGGCAGTCGAGAAAGTAGGTCTTGCGATCGGTCTCGAAGCGGGCGCGCGAGTGGTCGAGAATCTGGCGGAAGAGGGACGTGTCAAGGTCGGCGATGACGCGCAGCGCCTCCAGATAGCTCGTGCCGGCCGTCTTGACATGCACCCGTTCGTCGGCGTACTTGGCGACCAGCGGATAGATGCTGAACTTGTCGGAGCCGGTGTGGACGCTCAGTTTGTAGGCGTCAAAATGCTTCAGAATGGCCGCGTGCTTGATCAGCTCCGCTTCGAACGGCGCGGTGTCGCCGATATAGTCGACGCCTTTCTGAAACTTGCCCACAAAGCGCGGCGCGAGACTGACGACTGGCAGGTCCCGCCGCAACAGTTCGTGCGCCATAAAGTAGTGTTCGTAGATCGATGTCGGCGTCTCGGTCTCGTCCACCGACATTTCCAGGTCATAGCGCGTGCCGCGCATCTGCTGATCGAGCGCGGCCGCGATATCCAGCGTGTGAACGATGGCGCGTCCGTACTTCGCCAGCGCCCGCAGCAGGCTCTCTTCACTGAAGGTCAGCGTCAGCCCCGCCAGCTCGATGGGCGCGGCCAGATAGTCAGATCGCAGCGCGTTCAGGTCGGTATCCAGCCGCGCCCAGGGCAGCGCCTCGACCTTGGCGCGCAGTGCCGGCAGCGCGTCGGTCTCGGCGTCATTGTCGACGTGGTCGCTGGGGTCGATCGTGTAGAAGGTGTAGCCGGCGGCGACGAACGCGGGCAGGTCGCTCACCAGTTTCACGTGGTCGGCGTCCGCACCCCAGGGGTCGCGCCAGCCCATCTGCACCACGCCCCACATGGCGTCATCCACCACCTCCTGTGGCGTGCGCCCGATGCGGTCGTTCTCGCGCACCGACTGCTGCGCGAAGATCGGCGCGATGCCGGTGCCCTCGACCGAGCGGATGTGGCCGGGCGTGGCCGCGCCCAACCGGTCACCGAAACCGAAGGAGGTCTCCACGCCCAATGGCACAGGATTCAGCCAGGACAGCCGTCTTCGCAGCGCGGCCGCGTTCTCCGCGGTCAGCGGGCAGAGGAGCATCCCGTTCGCTATATCGCCGCTGAAACCGGTGGCATCACCCTGCACGCAGAGCTTCTTGTCCCTGCCGTCGCGTGCCAGCGCGTAGGTCGTTCCATCCTGTTCGATAACCGAGTGTGGGTACTGCTTCAACTGTGTCATTGTGCGGCTTTCCACAAGCAGTTCATCTGATTTCAATGAGGAGTGTGTACAGCATTATACATCCCGGTCAGGCAAGGCGCGCTCGGCACGGAGCTCCCTTTGCCAGGCAACGGGGTCGGGAATCGTGGAAAATGTGTCTCTTCGTGCAAGCTCCGCCAACACCTCGGCCATCAATTTCCCTCGGTTAGACGAGATTTCGGAATCCTGCTCCTCCGGGAAGGTAATATAGACCTGCAAGGCGCCGGATGTTTCAGGAGGACGTTCGAGCCACTCGATCTGGTCATCGTGAAGGATCGCCTTGTACGTGCGCATATCCCTGCCCCAGGTACTTCAGTGGACAATAGACCGTGAAAAGCATACACCACGAACCAGCGGTTTCGTCATCTCTTGCCGCCTCATCGTTAGAAGGCTAGAATACACGAGAAGCGTATTCTACGCTACTCACAGGGGAGACGAACACCGGCGGTTAGTGGGAAGTGGATAGTAGCAGGACTACTCAATTTCCACTGTAATTTCACCACTGATCACTGTAGAAAAGAACGGGTACTGACAATGCAGATCCATCTCCAATACGGCCAGGACGGACTGACGGCTGAGTTGCCCACCGAAAACACGACCATCATTCGCCCGCGCTTCGTAGAGGGGCTGCCCGACGAGCAGGCCGCGTTCCGCGACGCGGTGCGACGGCCCAACGGTGCGCGCCCCCTGGCAGAGGCGGTCAGCGCGCATGAGAACGTCGCCATCGTCATCGCCGACGGCACCCGTCCGCTGCCCTCGGCGCGGCTGCTGCCCTGGATCTTGGCGGAGTTGGCGCATGTGCCGGAGGAGAATGTCACGATTGTCGTCGGCACCGGTACGCACCGGCCCAACACCGCGGAGGAGCTTGAGCAGATCGTGGGTGCGGCGGTCTACCGGCGGCTGCGCGTGATCAACCACAACGCCTACGAGGAAGAGAGTATGGCGATCGTGCGGCCCGGGCAGGATGGTCGCGGCCCGCTGATGATGAACCGGGAATATGCGGATGCCGACCGGCGCATTCTCGTCGGTTTCATTGAGCCGCACTTCATGGCCGGCTTCTCAGGCGGCTACAAGGCCGTCTTCCCCGGTGTGGCCGACCTGGCTTCAATTATGTACTATCACCGTGCCGAGATGATCGGCCATCCGCAGAGCAAGTGGGGCGTGCTGGCGGGCAACCCGACCCAGGAGCAGATCCGGGCCAACGGGTCGGTCCTGCCGGTCGATTTTCTGGTGAACGTCACCCTCAATCACAAGCGCCAGATCACTCGCTTTTTCTGCGGCGACGCTATCGTCGCGCACGAAGAGGGCTGCCGTTATGCGAAGGAAACGGCGATGGCTGCCGTCGACCGCAGCTTCCCGCTCGTAATTACCACCAACAGCGGCTTTCCCCTCGACCAGAACCTCTACCAGTCGGTGAAGGGGATGTGCGCCGCCGCCGAGATCATCGAGGACGACGGCGAGATGATCGTGGCCGCCCGCTGTAACGACGGCTTCCCCGCGCACGGCAACTTTACCAAGCTGCTCTACGAGCACAATTCACCGCAGGCGATGCTGGAGACGATCTTCCGTCCCGGTTTTCACATGCTCGATCAGTGGCAGGTGCAGAAGTTCGCCGAGGTGGCGCTGCGGGCGCAGGTGGCGATATACAGTGAGCTGGAACCGGATGCGGTGTCCCGCGCCGGCCTCACCCCGGTCGCCGACCTGAATGAGCACATCAGCACAGCCGTTGCCAGTCTGGGGCCCGGCGCACCGGTCGCGGTGCTGCCCGAAGGGCCGATGACGATCCCGTACCTGGTGTAGGCGCGGCGGTCAGTCCACGAGGTCTTCGTTCAGGCGCAGGCCGAAGCCGGGCGCGTCGCTGGGGGTTAGATAACCGTCGATAGGCTGCGGCGCGTCCAGCCACAGTTCCTCATGCGTCCTGTGCCGGTTGCCCAGCACCAGTTCGCCCAGTTCTTCACACGCCGTTCCCGCGATCACGTGCAGACTCCACGGTTCTCCGCCCCGGTGCAGGATCACGGTGGCGCCGGCCTCTTGCGCCTGCTCGACGATGCGCCGTGTAGCGGTGACCCCGCCGCACCAGGTCACGTCCGGCTGCCAGATGTCGAGCGCGCCGGCCCGTGCGATGTCGGCGAAGCGGTAATGCGTGAAGTCGTGCTCGCCCCCGGCCAGCTGAATCGGCTTGATCTGCGGCCGCAGTGCCGCCAGTCCGTCCAGATCGTCAGGCGTCAGCACGTCCTCAAACCAGTAGATGTCGTAAGGCGCCAGCGTGCGCGCCATCTCCCGCGTCGCCGCGGCATCCCAGGCCATGTAGCAATCGAACATGAGCAGCGCGTCCGCGCCCAGATGCCGGCGCGACGCTTCCGCCGCGGCCGCCGCGCGTTCCAATGCGGAGGCGCCCTGCGGACCGCCAAAGGGCACCTTGTGCGCGGTGAACCCGCTCTCGGCGAACCATTCAGGATCGTCGCCTGAGGCGTAGGCGCGGATGCGGGGTGCGGATGTAGCCCCCAACAGCGAGTACACCGGCTGCCGCTCGGCCCTGCCGAGGAGGTCCCACAGGGCAATGTCGATGCCGCTGAGCGCCATGATGGCGATGCCGCCGCGTCCGTAGGGGATCGAGGCCGCGTACAGCTTGTCCCATAGTCGCGCGATGTCGGCGGGGCTGTCGCAGGTCTCGTCCAGCAGCAGCTCGCGCAGATGGCGGTTGACCACCTCGACCGCGGCCACACCGCCGCCGCCATAGCCGTAGCCGCTGACCCCGGCGTCGGTTTCGACGCGCACGACGATCTGCCACAGGTATGGGCGCCAACCGCCCAGCGGTTGACGGTAGTTAGGGTAGATGGCACGGACGTCGGTGATTTTCATGGGGAGTCGGTATATGGAGATGTGCCGTGACTACGACCCGAATATCTCGTCCACCTTCAGGCTGAACCCGGCAAGCGTGGGTGAAGTCAACGTGTCGCCTTCGCCGAACGTGTCAACGACCTCATATCCATCGTCGCCCAGCAACAGAACAGTGATAGCGCCCGCGTCTGTGCCCACCACCCAGTACTCTTTGACGCCGTGTTGTGCGTAGAGCGCACGCTTGTATCCTCTGTCCCGCCCGGCTGTGGAGGGGGAGAGGATCTCAACCACGAGGTCAGGGGCGCCCTGTATGTTGTCCGGGGTGATGATGTGCGTTCGCTCGCTGGAGACGAACAAGAGGTCAGGCTGCACTACGTCGACATCCGAAAGCACGACATCCGTGGAGGAGTAGTAGATGCGCCCCAGACCGTTGCCCTTCACGAAGGTCATCAGATGATAACCCAATTCTGCCTGCGTTCTCTGGTGTACTTCGCTGGGCGCGAGAGTTGCAACCAGCACCCCGTCTAGGAGTTCGTAGCGCTTGTCTTCAGGTGTAGTGAGGTAGTCAGTGTATGTGAGCTTTAACCGCGGCTTCTCACCAATCATATGAGCAGCTCCGGTTTGGATTCTCAGCCCGCTCTTCTACGCTTGGCTTCAGATGCCTTACTGTGTCAAACGAGATTCAGTTTAGATCATTCTCTTGTATGCATCATCAAGTTTAACAAAGGTTGCATCAAGATTGTAAAACATCTGCGCAGAACTCTTTTTCTTGTTTGGATTGAGACGTCGTTCATGGGCACAATTGGGGTCCATTTTCACCGTCTTCATCAGTGTATTAAAGTGAAAGTTTTGTTTGAAATCAGGGTAACGTTTCCTACATTCGGCAACAAGATCATTGTAAGTGGCATGGAAAATCGCTAAAGCCTCTTCGTCACTCACTTTAAACTTGGGAGCGTTTGTGTCATTCGTTATCCCTACACTTCCTCCCCCGGAAAGTCCAGGCTTTATGTCGATCTGTACATTCATGACTACACTAAAATCAGGGTCACTAGTGCCGCTAGGTAATCGTGCGAGATTATCAAGCGTGTTGATTAGCGCTCTCTGTCCCTTAGGGAGGTTACCTCTGGTGCTTGTTGCATGTCCTACAAATCCAACTGGCAATAGATAAGGCGTATCTATTGTTTCGCCAAACCACTTGGATGAAAGCTTGATGAAATTCTGAACACCGGCAGTTCCAAACATCAGGATCCTGTCCTGAACTTCAGGCTTTAACATACCTAAGTGTGCAGCTCTGTTTCTGGTTTCTATTATTCCCTGAATGTTGGCTTTTACCTCCCGAGGAAGCCCAACTCTGTTTATCGCTTGGCTCAAGCTAATCGTAATCGGCTCGCCGGTAGCCTTGTCCCGTTCGTATTGTCGAGATCCTGACTTCCTGCGGTAGATGGTCTGGATTTTGCCCTGCCCCAACTGAACCAGACGGGCTTTTAGGAGAATCTCCCAAGCGTTCGTAGCAAGCAATGCGAAAGTCTGCTCTCGATATTCAACTGTCGGTTTGTTGTAGATTTCGATAGCCGCGAGCAAAGCAGAACCAGCGCACCGGGCCATTGCAATTTCAAGTTTAGGTCTAGCCATACTGAAATCATGCTCCTCAAAACAATAAATCCTATTGGCAAGTCAGAGTTAAATCACTTGTACTTTGTGTATTCATCATCAAACTTAGCAAGAACAGCGTCAAGTCTATAGAACACTCGAAGCGAGTTCCTGCTGTTGTTTGGATTGAGCCGGCGCTCTAGGGCACAATTGGGATCCGTTTTTACTGCTTCTAACAGCTTGTAAAAGCGAAAGTTTTGTTTGAAGTCGGAGTAGCGCTTTCTGCATTCAGCAACAAGCTCATCGTGTGTGGCAGAATAAGTGTTCAGAGTCTCATCGGTACTGATCTCTATTGTGGGAACGACTGTTGCAGTCGGCACTTCTACACGTCCTTCCTCTGAAGCACGATGACCTATCGAAACTTGAAATTGTAATACTGCGGAAAAGTGGGACTCACCAATGTCACTGGTCAGTCGTGCGAGGTTCTGTAGTACCTGTATGCTAAGCGCGCAAGGAATAGTTATTGCCTCACTGGTAGACATGTACAGGGAAGCCAATTTTGGCACTATCTTGCCGCGGAGAGCCCAGATCCCGATCAGAGCTGTACCTATCAAGATAGCAATCACATCCAAAACGATCTCTTCCAACCAGATTTCTAACATATAGACCTTCTAATCCTTTCGGAATTGAGTAAGAAGTCTATGGTTGGCCCTAATGCCTAGACCATGAAAAGAGAAAAACGGGCAACTTATTCTTCAGCCACTTAAGTTCCATCTTGAGCCGCCCGATCTGTTCATAGAGTTCTGCTCCCTGCGCCTCCTGCTCCCGTTGTTGGCGAAGACGCCGGGTCCGTCTTCTAGCAGCTGCCGTTTCCAGGCCGGAATCACTTTGGCATGAGCCTTGTGCTCACTGGACAACCGGCATTGTGTTTCCCCAATCGAGTATGCTCTTTCGAGCTTTCTTGGGAAGAAATAGCAGGACGAAAAAATGTTACTACCTCTTCCTCACTTGATCTTCACTTTTCAGAGCATGAGGCCTCGGTGTCCCGGGAACTTTACTTAGGTGAATCAAAGGATTCGCTCAGTGATTTTTGCTCTGACCCAACGTCATTATTCGCGCGTGGCTTGCGCGCTCCGACACTCTTTGCATTGGGATAATCCCTTTGCAGCGCATAGAATCCCCGGCGCGTGGGCCGAACGAAGCGGTCATCCTTGACAAGCCGTGCGATAAGAGTGTGGTCCTTGTCCACCCCGGGGATATTGCCACCACGAGCTTGGATTTCCTTAGCAAGTTCTCTGTAGTGCACGGGCTCTCTGTTTCTCTCACTCAGGATATCAACGGCGATATCTGTAATTTCGCGACTGTCAGGAAAAGGGTTTTATTCAGAACCACTTTCTGTTGTATGACTCGGTCCGAGTAACCCCTCAACATGCACTAAGCGCTCCTCGAACTCCTTGAGTTTTTCCTCCGCTGCGGAAATCTCCTCTCGCAGTTTCTGACACTTGTTTCTGAGTCGACTCTGCTCCTCCAGTAACAGCGTGTCTAATCTTTCCACGTCGGTCCTCCTCACATTCCTTACCGTACAAAATCATCTGAAGTGTTTAGGGTCTTCGTCATGCCATGCCCTCTTGATGTCGTTTTTCCATCGTGCTACCCACCGCACAGTCCGGGGCGCCCACACAATAAGCAGATAGATGTAAACCGCGGATTCGCATTCTCCAAACAAAAAAACAAGAAACCAATAAGACAATTTTCAAGCTCACCATATGCCTCCACAAAAACGCCGACGGTCTAACCCTGAAATTGCGCCGATGATCTCTCGTAGGGAGGCAGGAGCATATGGAAATTTACGATATGTCAAGACACACGAATCGGTTACGATTTTCGTTCGTTCTTCTTAGATTCATGCCAAAAGGCTTGACAATTTGTAAACTCACTGTTACACTCAGCAACGAAGCCACAGTTGAAACCACACTGGCTTCAATCCCGACGAAAGAGCGCTGAGCCCAGGACGCCAATCCAAGATCGGCGCTCTTTTGCATCACTTTTTCTAGCGCGATTCAGCCTAACATATTACGACAGATGTGTCAAACCAAAATAAAGAAAATTTAATCAATACATTAACCACGTATGAAAGCAGTACGCAAAGAGTAGATCTTCGTTCCGAATTCACTGCATTTAGTTCATTTTCTTGCTGCTCTTACAACATATTGTGTTCTAGAATTTGCAGAATAAGCATGCGTCTATAGCCTCTCCCTCATCGAAATCGTCAGTCCCCACTCCCCACTCCACAAAACCACTGTAACGCTAAATGCGTCTTGCTCCTGGATGATAATGAGCGACTGAGCACAAGGCTTCCGTGATGTAATGAGGCGCAAAGATGCTCGATCTGGCAGATCGAGCTGTAAACTCAATACAATATGAAATTCTCAATTGGGCCGATTCTGCATCTGCGTGATGTGCGCGGGGTAATATTCGCTAAGCGGAATTGTGCTGTGAAAATCAGCAATTGTGGTCAATCGGTTAGAATAGTCTGGTTGAGAGACCAATCAGTGCTCTAGTTCAATAGTTCAATAATGCCGGATATCTGTTAGGACAGGATATCCCTCCACCACTACCCCTTCGTCCACGGCCTGCGTTCTTCCGCAAACGGAAACGTCCCGTCGTAGCCGCGCGGCGTCGACACGTGCCAGATGCCCTCGTACATCGGCGTCAACTGGTAGTGACAGACGACATTGCTGCGCTCGATGTGCTCCTGGTGCTTGGCACCCTGGTGGGGGATATGGTTGATGAAGATGACGCAGTCGCCCGCCTTGGGATAGAGGATGACGTGCTCCTGCTCTTCGCACCAGGCCTCGAACTTGGGCCGGTCCATGGGGTCGAGGTGGGGTGGTTCGATCTTGTGTCCGTCTTTGACAAACTTCAGGTGGGCCAGGTCGGGACCGTTGTCCTGAAAGTAAAAGGTGGTGTTGACGCCCACCGGCTGCACCGCCAAACGGGCACGGCCGAGTTCGCGCTTCTCCTGCCAGTAGCCGTAGAAATCGAGATGCCATTCCTGGAGGTAGGGTCCCGGGTTGATGTGCGCGCGGAAGCTGCGCAGCTGGCACTGCCGCCCCATCATCCCTTCCAGGATCGGGCGGATGCTCGGATGCCCGACCAGGGGCGCATAGGTCTCCGGCTCACGGTCCAGGAGCGAATCGAACCACATATTGCCGACGTCGTTCAGCCCCTCTTCCCAGCCCATTGCGCGCGCATGGTTGATACGCTGCCGGACGTGCTCGGTCTCTTCCGGCGTGAGCGCGTTCTCGACGGTAATGAAGCCGTCTTCTTCCAACTGGTCCAGCTTGGCTTCCAGACTGTCCATTCTATCTCTCCTTGCAGGGCTCCGTATCGTGGCCCCCGTTCGTTTGGGTTCGTAACTACAGAGAACACACGGCCGAAGCCGGCGAACGTGATAAACCGAAGTCACCGGCTCATGCCGGCATCAGGCGCTCCCCTTGGGTTCCGGCACGGGGTCGCCAAACTCACGCGCGGTGTCGATCCACAGTGCCATCGCCTCTTTGATATTTTGCAGTGCAACTTCCTGCGTATCGCCGTGTGCCATGCACCCGGGAAGTTCTGCCGCCTCGGCCACGAATGTGGCGTCAGCATTGCTCCAGTAGATGACGACTTCGTACCTGTACATCACCCCATTCTCTAGCTTGTATTTCAGTATGGCCTGACGAACCTGCCTGACTTGAAAGAGCTTGGCCTTACTGCCGTCGCGTTACAGATTCAATCTTTCGGACGAGCGGCCTTCGAGAATTCGCTGGCGAAGTCTTGTGCGTCAACGCAATGCCCTGTACTTCGGACTGCATCGGGCATGTCGATACAGTAGGCAAAGAAGCGGCTCTTGTCAAACCTGTGCCCTATGGCTGGCCCGAGTACTCAGACCACTGCCACAAGAAGATTTGCCGCATCGGACTGGATGTGGAACGGCCACCGCGTGTCACCGTCGAGGCCAGACCGTCCCTCCATGCAGTTGGCGAAAAGTTCTGTTATGAGTCTCAGTTCGTAGTCCCGTTTAAGTGTTCAGCTTCAATCAAAAGACACCACCCCCTTGAGGCGTCCACTGCCGCACAGGGAAATTGCATCACAATCAGTGATATAATAGCCTCGTGTCGAAATAAGAATGGGCGCTACTGAGAGCGTGTCATCATTTTGAAGCCCTGACTCACGCAAAAAGAGTATCTGCAGCCGAAGGTGGGCCGCTGTAGGTCTGTGAATTTCCCATTCTTCATCTGCCGATACCCGTCAAAGACGGCGAGGAAACGTCTGCGAACGCAAGAATGTAAGGGCCGAGAAAAAGGAAACACTCCGTCATAGTACGTCGAAATACGTCATAACC
>VYDA01000025.1 GCA_009843665.1 Caldilineaceae bacterium SB0675_bin_29
CATTTACACAGCGCCCGATCACGGTTACAATGAAAACGCAACCGACCCGCACAACCGGCAAACCGCGCCCTGCGAAGAGGAACAGGATTGATCGAAGAACAAAAAACTACAACCGAGGAGCCAGACGCAGCCAAAAACGAAGAGGAAAGCCAGGCCGGCGACGATCACGAAAAAGAAAAACCCCCGCGCCCTACCTATCTCTTCCTGATTCGCCACGGCGAAAACGCATGGACCGAACGCGGCGCGCTGGCCGGCCGCACGCCCGGCGTCCCTCTCAACGAAAAAGGAAAGGAGCAGGCCCAAAAGGTTGTCGAGCGTCTCAAGGACCAGCCCATCACCGCCGTCTACTCCAGCCCGCTCCTGCGCTGTCTGCAGACGGCCCAACCCCTGGCCGCCGCGCTGCACCTGCCCGTCACCGTCGAGCCGGGCATCCTGGAGGTCGATTACGGCGAATGGCGCGGCGGCGAGTTGAAGGAGCTGGGCAAACGGCCGGAGTGGAGATTGGTGCAGATCTTCCCGGGCGGATTCCGTTTCCCGGGCGGCGAAACGTTGCGAGAGGTGCAGAACCGTGTCATCACAACCCTGGAGCGCATCCGCACAGAGCACGCCGGCGAGGTCATCGTCGTCTTCGCCCACGGCGACGTCCTGCGCACCAGCATGGCCTACTATCTCGGCACGCCGCTCGATCTCTTCCAGCGTATCCAGATCAGTACTGCTTCCATCAGCCTCGTCGCCTTCCATCGTTTTGGGCCGAGCATCCTGGCCATGAATGACAGCGGCGGTTTCCCTGTGATAAAGTTAGAAAGAGAAGACTGAGTCTTATCTGATGCGAACGGGTCCCCTCAGCGACACCATGGGACTACAGGCATCCTGCTGGCACATGCTATAAACGCCAGCCACTGCACCCGTTACCGATCACCGGCCACCGGCATATGGAATCACAGTTTACCTTCGACTTCAATCCAGTTAGCGCTATCGTCGCCGATGCTGTCGGGCGCCCCGGTAAGCGTACCTTCTTTCTGCAGGCCCGCCAGGGCGCCGACATGGCCACCCTCATCATGGAGAAAGAGCAGGTGGCCGCCCTCGCAACCTCCATTCTGCAACTGCTGGAGGAGCTGGAAAAAGAACGCGCCGACCTGCCGGCCGTCGAGGAAGAGACCGCCGTCCCCAGTCTGCGCGAACCGCTCGAGCCGGCCTTTCGCGTCGGACAGCTCGGGCTGGGTTACGATGAACGGCAGGATCTTATGGTCCTGATCGCACAGGCCGTTCCCGACCCCGCCGCAGGCGAGGAGGAGCCGCCGCCCGCGCCGCCCAGTCCCGAATCGGTCGAAGACCCTGGCGACGATCCCAAGGCCCGATTCTATGCAACGCGCGCACAGATGCGCTCCTTGAGCGAACATGCCCTGCAGGTCGTGGCCGCCGGCCGGCCGGACTGCCCCCTCTGTGGGCGCGTCATCGAGCCCGAAGGTCACTTCTGCCCGCGCACGAACGGCCACGCATTTCCGCTGTCTATTTGACTTGCGCCGTTTGACTTGCACTGCAACTGACCTGCACTGCTACTCTGCCTCACACCCTGTCGCGCCGAACAGAGCGCCGGCACCAACTGTACTACCGGTAGCATCCACCTTGCCGCCACAATGGACAACGAGAAGACGGTCGAACAGCGGGTGCACAGTGAAGACAACAGCCGCGACGTGGATGGCGGCCCGGCCGCGACCGCGGACAGAGAGATTCTGAGCGCGCTGGCTGAAGGCAGAATCGAAGAAAAAGGTCTCCTGCCCTACAGCTCCAACCACGCCTTTCTGTCAACCGTCCATCACCATCAGCACGAGATCCCCGACGTCTACAAACCCCGCCGCGGCGAAAATCCACTCTGGGATTTCCCGACCGGCACCCTCTGCCAGCGCGAGACCGCCGCCTTTGTCGTCAGCGAAGCCCTCGGTTGGCGCCTCGTGCCACCCACCGTCCTGCGCGACGGGCCGCGCGGGCCCGGCAGCATCCAGTTTTTCATCGAGTGTGACCCGGACATACACTACTTCAATATGCGCGAGGACGCCCGCTATGCCCCCGCCTTGCGCCGCCTCACACTCTTCGACTACCTCATCAACAACGCCGACCGCAAGGCCGGCCACTGCCTCTATGGACATCACCGGCGATTTTCTGTCGAAGGCGGATGGGGGAAACCGGCGCGCGCCTATATGTGGGCCATCGACCACGGCATCTGCTTCCATCATCAATACAAGCTGCGCACCGTTATCTGGGAGTTTGCTGGCGAAACCATCGAGGAAGGCCTGCTCGCCGACCTGGCGTCGCTTCAGAATCTCGTCGACACCGGCCCCGTGCACAGCACGCTGAGCCTGCTTCTCAGTCCTCCTGAACTGGATGCCCTGCGCCGCCGCATCCGCGAGCTGCTCTCTTCCCGCCACTACCCATCGCCGCCCGTTCACCAGCGAAACTATCCCTGGCCGCCCATATAACGGCAGCGGCCAATTAACCTTTACCAGTGGCCAGCGAAGCCCACGAGCCACTGACTACTGACCAACGGTCTCTGGACACAAACTATGAAAGCCGTAGTCATGGCCGGCGGAGAAGGCTCCCGCCTGCGTCCCCTGACGATTGGGCGTCCCAAGCCGATGGTCCCCCTTGTCGACAAGCCGGTCCTCGGTCATATCCTTGAGCTGCTCAAATACCACGGCATTACCGAGATCGTCATCACGCTCCAGTATCTCCCCTCCGTGATCCAGGACTTCTACGGTGACGGCAGCACCCTCGGTCTCAATATCACCTATGTCGTCGAGGAGATGCCTCTCGGCACCGCCGGCGGTGTAAAAAACGCTGCCGCCCATCTCAACGACACCTTCCTCGTCATCAGCGGCGACACCCTCACCGACTTCAACCTCCAGGCCGCCGTCCAACACCATCTCACCGTCGGCGCTCTCGCCACGCTCGCCGTCTATTCCGTTCCCAACCCTCTCGAATACGGCGCCGTCGTCAGCGACGAAAACGGCAATATCACCCAGTTCCTCGAAAAACCGGACTGGAGCGCCGTCCGCTCCGACCGGGTGAACACCGGCATCTACGTGCTCGAACCGGCCGTACTGAACTTCATCCCCGATGATGTCGCCTACGACTTTTCCACCGAGCTGTTCCCCGAGCTCCTGCAACGCGGAGAGCGGCTGCAGGCCTACGTGGCCGAGGGCTACTGGTGTGACGTCGGCACCATCGGCGAATACATGCGCGCCAGCGCCGACCTTATCAGCGGTAAAGTCTGGCTGCCCCAGCCCATGGGCGAAACAGTGGCGGCCGCGGCCTTTCCCCCGTCCGGTCCTGACGCCGGCGACGGAGCTGCGCCCCTGATCGAGGGCACGCGCCCGCGCGGCGACCTCATCCTGGGCGCCGATGTCGAGATTGCCGCCGACGCTCGCATTATCGGGCCGGTCTATCTCGGCAACGCTGTCAAAGTCAAGGAGGGCGTGACCATCCAGGGGCCGTGCGTGGTCCGCGACTACACCATCGTCGACCGCTATAGCCGCTTGGAGAACTGCGTCGTCTGGCGCAACACCTACATAGGCGAGACCTGCGAGCTGTTGGGCGCGATCGTCTGCCGCCAGTGCAGCCTCAAGAGCGGCACCATCGCCTATGAGGACGTCGTCATCGGTGATAACTGCGTGCTCGACGAGAACTGTGTTGTCCACCCCGACGTGAAACTGTGGCCGAACAAGCGCATCGAGCCGGGCGCGGTCGTGCGCGAGAGCATCATCTGGGGCAGCCGCGGCCGCCGTTCTCTCTTCGGCGGAGCCGGCGTCAGCGGCGTTGTCAACGTCGACATTACGCCCGAATTCGCCGCCAAGCTCGGCAGCAGTCTTGGCGCCAACCTCCCGCGTGGCAGCTACGTCGTCATCAACCGCGACTCACACCGCAGCTCCCGCATGCTCATACGCGCCCTCATGAGCGGCCTGTCCAGCGCCGGCGTCGACGTCTGGGATCTCGGCGAGGTGCCTGTGCCTGTCGCCCGTCATTTCATCCGCACCCACGCCTCCGCCGCCGCCGGCGTGCATGTCCGCCTCAGCCCCCTCGACCAGCGCGTCGTCGACATCCGTTTCATGAACGGCCAGGGCCTCGATCAGAGCCGGACCTCCGAACGCTCCGTCGAACGCAGCTTCTCCCGCGAAGACTTCCGCCGCGCCTTTCTCGATGAAGTCGGTCAGATCGACTACCCTGCCGACCCCACGGAAGGCTATATCGAGAGCTTCCTCGCCTGTGTCGACCAGGACCGCATCCGCGCCACCGCCCCCCACGTTCATCCTCAGATCGTCGTCGACACCTCCCACGGCCTCTGCGGCGATACGCTGTCCACCATTCTCAATCTCCTCGAAGTCGACTATCTGCCCTTGAATGGGCCAATGATGGGCGCGCTGCGCGATCAGTTCCGCCATCAACTTCAGCACATGGCCAAAATCATGGGTGTCCTCACCGCCGGTGTCGGCGTAAAACTCGACGTGGACGGTGAGAGGGTCTTTCTTATCGATGAGAAAGGGGTCGTCATTGACGATCTGACCGCGGCGCTACTCCTGTTGGAGCTGGCCATGTACGCCAATCCCGGCGCCAAGGTCGCCCTGCCCGCGGTGTTGCCGCGTGCCTTCGAAACCGTCGTCGACCGCTACGACGGACAGATCGTTTCTACGCAGAACGATCTGCGCGACCTGATGCGGGCGGCGGACGGGGATGTGCTCTTCGCCACCGACGGGGCGGGCCACTTCATCTTCCCCGATCTGCAGCCGGTTTCCGACGGGCTGCTGGCGACCGTGCGCCTGCTCGAATACCTTGGTCTGCGTCAGGCGCCGGTCAGCGAAATCGTCGCCGACCTGCCAAGTTTCTTTATGGCGCACCACCGGGTCGATTGCCCGTGGGAATCAAAAGGAACGGTCATGCGCCTGCTGAATCAGAGCTACCAGGGGGACGGCGTCGTCACGATCGACGGCCTCAAGATCCATTTCGGCGCCGAGGAGTGGGTCCACATCGGCCCCAACCCCGAACAGCCCCTCTTCGAAATACGCGCCGAAGCCGCCGACCCGGAACGGGCCACCGCCCTGGTCAAGGAGCACGGTGATCAGCTTCTGCAATGGATTGTGGCCACTGATGTCTGAAACGCCCCCGCCGGCCGCAGAGGAAACGAGAGGAACGCGCCCTATTCGTCCTGCCTCAATCCCGGGACGAACGCGTAATACAAATAGGGGCCGGCGCTTGCACTGTCTCTGGGTACACTGTCGCTGGGTGCACTGCTGCTGAGCGAACCGTCGCTGGATGCACTGCCGCTCGTTGAACCGTTGCCAGATGAACCGCTTTCGGAAGAGCTGCCGTCCGCTGAACTGCCGCTGCGTACCCAAACGCGCAGCCGCTGGCTGCTCGAATAGTTGCCGGCATTGTCCTTGGCCCAGTAGCGCACATTGTGAACGCCGTCCTCCGAAATCGTGAACGGCTCACTGTACACTTCGACCGCCCCGTCGTTGATGACATAGGCGATTCCCCAGACGCCGCTGGTGGCGTCTTCCGCGGTCAGGGTGACCCGGACCGTCCCGCTGAATAGCCCGCGCGCGCTCACAGAGGGCGTAGCCGAAGAATCCGCCTGTTCGGTAGAGCCGCCCCCTTCCCCTTCGTTCGTGGTGTCTGGTACCACCTGTACGGCCTGGGCCTGGACGGTCGGCGCCGTCCGGTCGATGCGCAGTTCGCCGGCACTGCTTTCCCCCTGCAACCCCGCTCGATCTTTGGCCCGAAAACGCACAGTATAAGTTCCGTCAGCAAGGTCGGCAAGCGACGCTGATAGCTTCTGCGCGGCCAGGGGATCGTTGGGCAGGCTGAATACGGCGGGCTTCTCCTCGTCGCCCAGCAGCAACCGTCCGCTGGTTGAGTCCAACCCGCTGCTGAAGTCCTGCACAGGGACCGATATCAGGACAGGCAGTCTTGTCCACCAGCCCTGTACGTGCTCGATATCGCCGAACACGGGCGGCTGTTCGCTGCCAAACTCGATCTGCTTGGTGATGACCGGGCTGGCATTTCTGGCGCTGTCGAACGCGATCGCCGAAACCGTTGATACGCCGCTGTTGGGAAGCGCCCAATCGATCTTAGTCTTCGACGATATGTTCTGTAGCTGCCACAGCTGTACCCGGTCCAGGGCCAGGTCCACGTCTCCGAACCACTTTACGCGGAATTCGATCCCTTCGATCGGGTTGAACGGATGAAAATCGACCGGAATCTCCACGTATTCATCCGCGCCTGTGAAATCGCTCGCCCAGATGTCGCGTAAGCCCAGGATCACGGTTCCGCCCTTGTCGGTCACATCCAGATGGGCGATGGGCTGGTCCGGCAGCACGTTGTCGTCATCGTCGTCGGCAGGTTCACCGCGGCGCAGCCGGAAAAGGACGCGATAGGTGGCGTCGTGGGGAATGCCGGTTGCGTATGGGCCGTACCACCAGCCCATCTCGTGGTCGTCGGCGCGCGCTTCCATGGCCCGGTTGCCGTCGGCCGCGGCATCGTCGACTGCCTCCCCGGTGGTCTTGTAGAGATCTTCCCCCTGCCACGTCCAGCTGTTGCTGAGACCGATGAGCGCGCCCGTTTCCGGGACGGCGAGCGTAAGCGTGGCCCGCTGCACCTCCACCGCTGATGGCGCTTCGAATGTCGGCGAAGAAGGCGGGTCCCAGTCCACCTGCAGCACCTTCTGCTCCTGCAGTTCGTTGCTGAGCGTCAGCGAAGCCGTGATTGTACTGCCGCTCGTAATATCGGAACTGCGCAGCCAGACGCCGCGGATCGGCAGCGAGTCCGGCCCCGGGTCAAGGTCGACTGTGCCCGACAAAGGCTCCGCCGGCACCAGCGCGTCCCAGCGCAGACCGCCGCTCGGGAAATAGCCCTTCAGCGACAGGCCGATCAATCCACCGATCGCCTGCGTCGGCTGGCTGGCATTCTGCAGGGTGACGTCCGTGTAGTAATGGCCGAGAATCTGACGATAGGTCTGGCCGGCATTGCCCCGCCGCGCCGCGCCCCACTGGCTCAGCCCGTAACCGTGTCCCCAGCGCTTTTCACCAAGACCCGTCTCGTCCGCCACCGCCTTCAGATAGGCAACCGCCGTGTTTGTGAGCGTCGGATGGCTGTTCTTGGCGCTGTACATGGCGATGATCGGCGCCCTCGTGCTGTCGCCCGCGTAGGCCAGGTACTGGCCCGCCGTCCTGCTGACCGCCGCGTCCGTCGAAGCGAAGCGGTTGTTGCACATCATCTGGAAATTGGCCCAGTCCGTCACGTCATAGTAGCGCCGGTTGCGCCGGATCTGATACCAGGCGTACGTGCGCGTGGCGATGGCCTGAGCCGCCAGCGCCTCCGCTGACCAGGAGATGGGAACCTCCGCGGGCACCGATCGGGCCACATACTCCTCAAACGGGATCACGTCCACCTGCCAGTCGGGAACGTTGCGGCAGTTGTTCTCCGGATGGTGGGCCACCCGGATCGTCGCCGGGTAGGTCAGCGTCGCCGCCTCCAACTCCGCCGCATCCAGATCAGCGGGGTTGTCGTCCGGCTGCAGGCTGTCCTCACGTATGATCGACCTGTCAGTGGCGTCGTATAGGGCGGAGCGAATTCCGTTGGCCTCCAGCTGATCGAAGCGCAACCGGTTGCTGCGTCCCGTCTGCCAGCGCGGGTTGTGACCGGGGATGCGCTCGCGCACGCGCCCCGTGGCCCGCTCGATCACATAGATCTCCGCCAGGCCGACCGTCTCCGTCCCCGTCGGCACAACCGTTATCGCCATCAGCGTGCCGTCGGGACTGATCCGGGGTCTGCCGAAATGGGAACCGGAGCGTTCCAACACAAGCTGACCGTCTATCGACAGTGTCTGTAAGGTGGGCGACCCGGAGAGTCTTATATCGCCCTGCAGGCCGTCACCGTCAACATTCTGGGGAATAAGCGTCAGCCAGGGCGTCACCCGCGGAACGATTACGTCGAAGAATACTCCGAGTAGCGCTATGATGAGGCCGGCGACGAGGAGGCGGCGTAATGGAGATCCTGACAGCATGTATGCAGCGGCTGGTGACTGGTCGTTGGTGTCCGAAACTGGCTGTTGGTGTCCGAATCCGTGTGCTTTACACGAACTACCAATCTATATTGTAACAGGAACGCAAAAATTCCTGCATTTGGCTTCGCGGCAACGTGGGGGGTACAATCGCAGAGGTGAGGGTATCGATTCCGATAGGCCCCTCAACTTCGGGCCGCCGGACATCCCAGTCCCGTGACGGGCGGCGGACTTGTCAGAGATCAATTGGGTGAACGATCACTTCCGCTTCCCGGTCCTATCCTCCTCTCCACTGGAAACGCATAATCTCGGCAAACTGCTGGGGCGGGCCATTCGTTGTCCGCAACGGCCAGGAGTCGGCCAGCCGCCGCCAACCACCGGCGCCCTGATCGGTCTCATTGGCGAACTGGGCGCCGGCAAGACGACCTTCGCCCAGGGTCTGGCCAGGGGACTGGGCGTCCACGCGCGCGTCACCAGCCCCACATT
The DNA here is from genome assembly GCA_009843665.1 of Caldilineaceae bacterium SB0675_bin_29. Taxonomy (GTDB): domain Bacteria; phylum Chloroflexota; class Anaerolineae; order Caldilineales; family Caldilineaceae; genus Bin5. Next base: position 8,540 of record VYDA01000025.1, read on the forward strand.
TACCCTGATCAACGAATACACCTCCCCCACAAAAGATGTGCGCCTCTTTCACGTGGATAGCTACCGGCTGGCCGGCGACAGCGAGTCCCTGGCCGGCGAAATGTACGGGTTGGGCATGGATGAAATTCTCGACATCCTCGATGAGGAGCCGCTCAACGACCGCGCCCGCCCGTCCGACCCCGCTCCCATGCGCCACGTCGTCGTTATCGAATGGGCTGACCGCCTCAGCGAGCTGCTGCCTGCCGACCGCCTTTCGGTACGTTTCGACAGCGGCCCGGACGGGCAATCTTCAGTGGTCACCGATCAAACGCGGCTGACCCATGATGTAACCGGTGGCCGAACGCACATGATGGACGGTAATGGTTCCGAGCGGACGCTGTCCTTCTGCGCGACCGGCCCCCATAGCGGTGCTTTGCTGGCGGAGGTGCGGACAGCCATCGATCCTGTCCAGCGGCAAGATGCCATCCGTTGAAAGCGAATTCTTGGTGTGGAGGCGCCGATGGGGTCCGATAGCAGCCAGGTTCAGCACTGGATGACGCCGAATCCGCATACCTGCCACAAAGAGGACTCCCTCGCCGACGCACGCGACCTCATGGCCGAGCATCGCTGCCGCCGGCTGCCGGTCATCGATGACAACGGCCGTCTGACCGGCATCGTCAGCTTCGGTGATCTGCGCCAGGCCGCCCCGTCCACCGTCACCACGCTCAGCCTGTTCGAAATCAACTATTTCTGGGCGAAGCTTCCTGTCAGCGATGCCATGACCGCCGACCCTGTCACCGTTGCGCCCGACAGTTCGATAGATGTCGCCTGCCGTCTGATGCTGGATTACAGGATTGGCGGGCTGCCCGTGGTTGTGGAACGCAAAGTCGTCGGAATCTTCACGACGACTGACGTATTGCGGTTCGTCGTCGAGCACTCTTCGTGAAGAGCGCTTTGGTTCGTGGCCGGTACTGCCAGTACCCGCACTATGGAGTCATCAATGCATCGCATACTGGTTAGCGAAATCATGAGCGCGCCGGTGATCACGATCGATCCCGACGCCCTGGCCGTGGATGCCGCGGGGTTGATGGAGGAAAACAATGTGCGCCGCATCATTGTGATCGACCAGGACGGCTACATGTGCGGCATCGTCACCGACGCCGATGTGCTGGAAGCGGAAACCGTCGGCAGCGTGGCCAGCCGCTACAATCCGGGCCTTGCTGAGGAGTGGCTGACCGTGCGCGATGTGATGACCGCCGACGTTATTGCAATCGCGCCCGAAGCAGCGCTCGGCCAGCTCGTGGAAAAGATGATGGAGACCAAGATCGGCGGTATCCCCGTGGTCCAGCCGGCAGGACCCGGCGGCAAGAAGCTCCTGCCCATCGGCATCGTCACCGAAACCGACATCTTCCGCCTCATCAGCGACGCCTGGCGCGCCGACGAAGCTTCGAAAACCAGCGATTAATAGGCGAATTACATACCGTACTGGGGCCTATATACCGTAGTAGCCATACCAGAAAAATTCCCGGATGCGGCATTCCCCATAAGGAATGCTTGTCCCCGAAACGAGGACAAGCAGGTTCGAAGTCAGAATTCCGACGATTGCTCGGAGATTTGACCCGCCCACAGGCTATTCATCTCCGCATAGCGTTCCAGCAGCGGATCCAACCGGCCTACGTCCTCCACACGGCCTGACTTCAGCACAATGATCTGATCCGCCCGTTGCAGGAGAGGACGTCGATGGGAGACCACCAGATAGGTCGCGTCCCGCCGCGCAAAGAGCCGCTCCCACAGCAACTGCTCGGTCTCCACGTCCAGCGCGCTGGACAGATCGTCGCACACCAGCAGTTCGGCCTGACGGATGAACATGCGCGCCGCCGCGGCCCGCTGTCTCTGGCCGCCGGACAGCTTCACGCCTCGCGGACCCACCACCGTCTCCAATCCATTCTCAAGCTGCGCCAGATCCGGCTCCAGCGCCGCTGCCCGAACCGCTTGGGCCAACATCGCATCGTCCGCGTCGAGGCCGAGCAGGATATTCTCCCGCAACGATTCGCTGAACAGACTCGGCGTCTGCGAGATGTATGCGCTCACCGGCGGCACAAAGAAAGATGCCGGTTCGTCGACAAGGCGCCCATTCCAGTGAATTTCGCCGGAATCGGCCGGCAGCAGCCCCAGCAGGACCCGTAGCAACGTCGACTTGCCCGCGCCAATCCGGCCTGTCACGACCGTGAAACTGCCCCGCTCAAGACGCAGATCGACTTCGACGATACCCTTCTCCGAACCGGGAAAGCGATGGGTCAGGCCGGTGGCGGAAAGGCCCTGCAGCAAATCTGCTTCGACAGGAGAAGCGTCGCGGGCGCAAGGAAACGCACCGCTCAGATAGATAGGCGTTTTGCGCACCAGGGTGGAGGCCGGCGCCCCCCGCAGCAGCCGGTCCATTCGCCCGATCGAGACACCTGCCTGCTTCCAACGAGCGATAAATACCCCAACTGTGGAGATCATAAC
>VYDA01000537.1:0-522 GCA_009843665.1 Caldilineaceae bacterium SB0675_bin_29
CGCTGGTCGCGGGTGGGGGGTTGGGTGGGGGGTCTCCCCCCCCACCCGGGGGGGCCCCGGCGCTACCCCCCCCCCCGTCGTGCGCGCCCCCCGGGCCCGTGGTGGGGCGCCCTTGGGGCGCGTTGGGGGGGTTGGGGCTGCCCGCGCCAAAGTCAACACCTGCCGCCGCCGCAGAGCGTCCAGGTATTCCGCACGCCAGCGGCGGCATAGACGGACGACGACAATACGCCGCAATATGCCGCCAGATTGCCGCTGCCCCTGGGGCGCTCATGTACGGTCCCCCATGCCGTAATTTGGGCCCGCGCCACCAGAGTAAATTCATCCTCAAAATAAATTTTCACGCCGCACACACGACGCCCTTTGTTGGCAACACGCCGAAATATGCCGCCGGGTCGCCACTACATGCCGCAAAACTGCCGCTACAATGCCGCAATGTTGAGCTGCCGGGGCTAGGTACTACGACGCCCGGTCTTGGGCCCGGGGCGCGCCCGGAGAGGAGCCGGCCCACACAATGGGATTTTT